>NZ_JBEXOV010000091.1:0-29336 GCF_040611715.1 Streptomyces sp. NPDC006544
TTCTACAGCAGCAAGGTGGACTCACTGCGCCGCCTGCACCCCGATGTCACCTTCCTCCAGGAGGTGTCGGACGAGACCCGCCTCGTCGTGTCCGAGCCCCTCGGCGACCTCCCGGGCGCCTGGAACGAGGTACCGGAAAGCACCTACGGCGTCGTACAGCCCGGGGCGGACGAGCTGCTTCCGTTCACCCCCGAACCGGCATGACGGGCGTGGAACCCCCGCCCCGAGCGACAGGAGACCGGCCATGAAGGACTCGATGATCAACCTGGCGGTGGACTATCCGCTGCTGAACATGTTCTGGACCATGATGCTGATCTTCATCTGGGTCCTCTGGTTCATGCTGCTCTTCCGCATCATCGGCGACATCTTCCGCGACGACGGACTGAACGGCTGGGCTAAAGCGGGCTGGACGATCTTCGTCATCCTGCTGCCCTTCCTGGGCGTGTTCGTGTACCTGATCGTCCGAGGGCGCGGGATGGGCGAACGCGAGATGGCCCGGGTCCGGGAGAACGAGCAGGCGTTCCGCTCCTACGTACGCGAGAGTGCCGGACCCACGAGCCGTGCCGAGGAACTGTCCCGGCTCGCCGAGCTCAAGAACAGCGGCGACATCACGGCAGCCGAGTACGAGCAGGCCAAGGCCAAGGTCCTCGCGGACTGACGCCCGGCCACGGATCGGATCCTCCTCTTCGTGACGCCGACGGCGGTGGGGCCCCGGCCTTCCCGCCGTCGGCCGGAAAACAGACCAGCTGCGGGGTGCGTGGCCATGGTGACCGACCTGCTCGTCATCGGCTTGGCGGTCACGCTCTTCCCCCTGCCGATCATGGCCTTCGTGCTGGTCCTGTCCGCACCCGGTGGGGTGTGGAAGGGCCTGGCCTTCATCCTCGGCTGGCTGGCCTGCCTGGTGGCCGTCATCGCCATCGTCCTGTTCCTGACCGACGGGCAGCCGGCCCCGCCGCGCTCGCCGCCCTCCGTCGCCGCACTCGTCGCCACGCTGGTCATCGGTCTGGGGCTGATCGTGTACAGCGAGCACCGGCGCCGGCTGCGCCGTACCCGTGCGGCCCGGGATCCCGCCGCGGGAGAGCTCCGCGCGGAGTCCGGGTCGTCGCTGACGTCGCGCATGGACGACGCCACCGGATGGTCGGCGGCCACCCTCGCCGTGCTCCTCCAGCCCTGGGGCATGGTCGGCGCCGCCGCCGCCACCGTCGTACAGGCGGACCTCTCCCACGGCACGACCTTCGTGGCCCTCGTGGGGTTCTGCCTCCTGGCCACATGCACCCTCCTGGGCATGGAGCTGTACATGGTGTTCGCGCCGGAAAGGGCCCATCTCGCCCTGACGAACCTGCGCTCGTGGCTCGAACGCCACAAGGACCCGGCGATCGTGCTCACCTGTCTCGGCCTCGGAATCTGGCTCGTCTGCAGGAGCCTCTACCAGCTCACGGGATGAACGTGGAGGTGCGGAGCCCCGAGGCGGATGCTGCAATGACTACGGACCTGGGGCCCGTGCCGGAGTCGCCCGTCGAGGGGCGTCACGAGGCCGGGCCGTGCAGGAACATCGGCCGGGCGCACGCTCGGGCCGCGACATCCGCGTGCGGAGGAGTGCTCATGAGCGACGACATCGAAGACATGGGGCCCGTCGACTTCCTGGTCATCGAGTTTCCGGGCAACCGGATGACGGGCGAGGCGTTCCCCTTGCTGCTCGACCTGGTCGACAGGGGCATCGTCCGCATCCTCGACATGAGCTTCGTACGCAAGGACCTCGACGGGAGCGTCGTCGCCGTGGAGGTCGCGGAGATGCAGGACGGGAGCGGGCTCGGCATGTCCGTCTTCGAGGGAGCCTCGTCGGGCCTGCTCGGCCAGGACGACCTCGACGAAGCGGGCAACGCCCTGGAGCCGGGCAACGCGGCCGCGGTCCTGGTGTACGAGAACGTCTGGGCGGCCCCCTTCGCCCGTGCCCTGCGGCGCAGTGGCGCGCAGATGGTGGCCAGCGGCCGTATCCCCGTACAGGCCCTGCTGGCCTCCCTCGAAACCGAGGAGGGCGGGCCGGCCGACGGCGCCTGAACCCCGTCCTCGTTCCCTCATCCCGGCACCCCTCGCCCCCCACAGTCGGTGGGGGGCGAGGGGTGCCGGGATGAGGGAACGGGAGGGACTGGGGAAGAGGAAGGAGGCCAGGGGGGACGGGAGGGCTCAGGAGCTGAGGATCCTGCTCTTCTGCTCCGCGAACTCCGCCTCGGTCAGGAGTCCCTGCTCCTTCAATGCTCCGAGTTCCTTGAGCTGATCGATCCGGCTGCTCATGTCGTCGCCCGGCGGGGGCGGGGGCGGGGACGCCTCAGGAGCGGGGGCGGGGGCGGCTTCCTGCTGTGCCCACCGGCCCGCCTGGCGCCGCGAGACCCGGTTGGAGACCGCCGTGGCCGTACCGGCCACCACCGCGGTGCGCGCTACTCCTCGAAGAAGACCAGGCACGTCACTTCTCCTCACTGACGGGGCCCGGGCCGGGCGGTGTACTGCCGACCCCTGACCTACGTTCCAGCATCGCACCGAGGGGCGCTTCGCACCCTGCGGGGAAGCGGGCCGGCCGCCCCCCGGCGGGTGTGGTGTCCCCCGGCGGATGTGGTGTCCCCCGGGGTCCGTGTCACCCGGCGGGTTTCGTCGCGCGTGCCTGGGTCGTCGGGATCCGCTGGGTGAAGAACATCGCGAGGAGGGCGGCGAAGGCGAGGACGGCGAGTGCGGCGCGCAGGCCGTCGAGCCGCGCGGCGGCGTTCGCGTCGAGCGCGGCCGTGGCCACCTCCGGGCTCGTGCCCGCCTCGTCGAGGGCGGTCTTGAGCTGGGCGTCCGACAGGAAGGGCACCCCGCCCTCGAGCTTGACGGCCGCCTGGCTCGTGACCTCGGCCGGAACGGCCGGGTTCTGCTCGATGGTGGTCAGGAACGACGCGGTGAGCGAGGCGATCAGGATCGACCCCGCCAGGGCCGTTCCGATCGAGGCGCCGAGGTTGGTGACGGCGTTCTGGACACCGCCGACCTCCGAGCTCTGCTCGTCCGGCACCGCGGACACGGTGACCGCCCCCAGCTGGGAGGCCAGAGCCCCGATGCCGAGCCCGATCAGCAGGAGCGGGACCGTGACGATCTCCGCGCCCGCGTCCGCGTCGAGCGCGGCCAGCAGTGCCACCGCGCCCGCGAGCAGCGCGAGGATGCCGATGCGCACCACCCGCCGCGGTGATACGTCCGGGAGGAGGCGCGGGATGAGGATCGCGGCGGCCAGCAGGGTCAGGGAGAGCGGCAGGAGACGGGCGCCGGTCTGGAGCGCGGACAGGCCGAGGGCGATCGACAGGTACAGCGGGACGACGAAGAACACGCCCATCTGCACGAGGTACTGGAAGAAGAACATCGTCAGGCCGCCGGTGAGCTGCCGGTTGCGCAGCAGCCCCGGGTCCACCAGCGGCTCCCGGCCCCGCTTCACCAGACGGGCCTCCCACAGCAGGAAGAGCCACAGCAGGAGCAGTCCCACCAGCATCAGCCACACGACCAGGGAGATCCCCAACCAGGCGGGCGCGCCGCTCTTCGGCAGGAACCAGCCCCATGCGCCCGCGCGGAGCACCCCGTACACGAAGAGGCCGAGCCCGAGAGCGGAGAGCACGGCGCCGACGAGGTCGATGCGCGGGCGCGTGTCCGACGGCGAGTCGGCGACGCGGCGGGCGAGCACCAGGATGCCGGCCACGATCACGACCTCACCGGCGAAGACCCAGCGCCAGGAGAAGTACGTCGTGGCGACGCCTCCGACGAGCGGCCCGACCGCGATCGCCATGGCCGCCGCGGCGGCGACCAGCCCGTAGGCCGCCGGCCGGCGTTCCACGGTGAAGTTCCCGGCGACCAGCGCGACGATCGCGGGGAGGATGAGCGCGGCCCCGACCCCCTCGAGGAACGACCACCCCAGCAGCAGCACGGTCAGGTTCGGGGCCAGGGCGGTCGTCAGGGATCCGCAGCCGTAGATCACGCAGCCGATCAGGAAGGCCCGCTTGCGGCCGATGAGCGCGCCGACCTTGCCTCCGGGGATCATGAACATCGCCATCACCAGGGTGTACGCCGTGATGGCGCCCTGGATCCCGGTCACGGTCGTGCCCACGTCCTCGGCCACGGTCGCGATCGACACGTTCATGACGGAGCTGTCGAGCGCCATCAGGAACTGCCCGGACGCCAGCGTCAGCAGGACGACCCGCGACGACGACCCCGCAGGAGCGGCCGATCCCTCAGAAGTGCCTGCCCCGGATGTCATGGACGCAAGGCTCCCAGCCGCCCCACCACCCCGGATGCCGACCCGCCGAACGTGTCAACCGGTCGGCCGCGACCGACCACGCCGACGCCTCGGGCCCCGTCCGGACGGGCGGCGGACGGGCGGCGGACGGCCACGGCCGCCTTCCCGCAGGACTACACGACGTGGCCGTCCACGACCGGGCCAAGGCCGAACGCGACTTCGGCCAGAGCAAAGCCCCGCGACCCGCCGGCCCTGGCCCGCCTCGCCCGCTCGGGCCGGGTCGAGACCGGTCGGGAGTTGTTCGGCGAGTTCGATTCCGTCTGTGGCCGGGCGAGGTCGGTGAAGGCGTGACGGCTGGCGGACTGCGGTCCACCTCCGCCTCCCGAAGGCGCAGCTGCGACGCAACCGGAAGCAGCCTAAGGAGAGTTCCCTTTCCTCTGCCCGCCGACGGCGCCGGGGCGGCGCAGGCGGCGAGAACCAGCGCCGGGCGCCGGTCCGCCCCTCTTCAGTTGATGCGGGGGCTGCGGGTCGCAGCCCCCGTACGAACCGGATGGGCTACTTCGGGCTGATCGTCACCTTGTAGGTGGCTCCGGCCCTGCCGTGGGTGTTCACGGAGACGGTCTGGCCGTGGCCGTCCCAACTGGCCTTGCCGCCCTGCACATCGACGCGGTAGCCGCCCGGGTACGTGTCCTTGGGCACGGTGATCTGCGTGGGCCCGTCCGCGTTGTCGCGGGTGCGGAAGGTGAGCGTGTAGGTGCGTGCCGCCGGGTCGTACGCGAACGTGAGCGGGTCGCCCGCGACGGCCCGCGCGTACGGCTGGACGAGCAGCTGGGCGTTGGGCTTCACGGCGCCCGTCTGGTCGAGGAAGCAGTAGCCGCCGCCCCGGCACCACTGCCACCACGTCCAGCCACTGGAGAAGCGGTCCAGGGAGGCCGTCATGTCGTTCACGAATTGGCTTGCGTGCGGGACATAGGGGTTGCCGCCCCACTCCCCCACGATCACCGGCATGCGGTGACGGGCCGGGTAGTCACTGATCGCGGCCTCGTAGGCGGAAACGAAGGTGCCGTTGGGGTCGTAGTCGGCGCCGGTCTCCATCGCGGTCTCGTAGAAGTGCGGCGCGTAGCCGGCGTGCGGGTCGTCGATGTGGCCCATCTGCGTGGGGACGCCGAGGCCGACGATGACGGTCGGTTCGACGAACACCCACGCCTTGCGATCGACCAGGCGGATCGCCCGGGCGAGGCGGTTCCACAGCTCGGTGAGCTCGGTGGCCTCGAACCGGGCCGCGGCGGCCGGGAGGTCCTCGCCTTCGAGGAACTTCGCGAACGGCTCGTTCATCAGGTCGTAGCCGAGCAGCGCCGGGTGCCCGCCCAGGGCGGAGGCGACCGTCATCCACATCCGAGCGTGCGCGGCCCGGAAATCGGCGTCCTTGTACAGGTGGTCGAAGGCGGTCTGTACGGACGGCTGGAAGTACCCGGCGAACCAGTCGTCGGGTGTGGGCGTGAACGGTAACCCCTCGTCGCGGGTCGCCCAGTCGGGGATGCCGCGGGAGCCGAAGCGGGGGCCGTACACGTCCTGGTGGGCGTCGAGGATGACCTTGACGTGGTAGCGGTCGGCCCAGTCGAGGATGCGGCGCATCTTGGTGAGGTAGCTGCGGTCGTAGTGCCCGGGGGTGGGTTCGAGGTCGTCCCAGAGGAACGCGAGCCGCGCGAGGTTGAAGCCCCGGGCGGCCATGTCCTTGAGGTCGCTCTCGTGGATGTCGGCGAACGCGTCGGCGCCTCGACTGTTCTTGTCGGCGAGATTGAAGCCGCGCCACTGCATCGCGCGGCCCTGGCCGTCGGCGATGAAGGTGCGGTCGCCGACCGTGACCCGGTCGGGGGTGCGGTCGGGGCGGGCCTGGGCCTGCGCGGGGAGGACACCGAGCAGGAGGGCGGCCACGGCGAGGGCGGCGGAGGCGACGCGTGAGGTCAAGCGCATGCAGGAGACCCTTTCGGGGGTGGCCGCTCGGGCGGCGGTGCTACTGGCCGGTGGGATGTTACTGGCGAGTGGGCCAACTTCCCAGCGCTTGCCGGGAGTTGGCCGGACTTCCTCCCGAGTCCCGACGAGCCGCCTGTGGTACGGGGACGACAGGCTCCGCTTCTTCGCGCGGGTCTCCGGCCAGCGGGTCCGCGAGCCGAATGCCGAACGCGACGAGCAGGCCGTCACCGCAAACGCCCCCGGCCGCCGCCGGCGAAGGGCTGCGAGCCCGGCCGACCCGGTCTGTGGCCCGGTCCGTTCCACGAAGCCGGTCCATCAAGGCTGAGGCGGATCAGCGCGAGCGCCTCGGCGATCCCCGCGGTCATCTCGTCGTCCGGCCCGCAGACCACGCACAGGTCCTCGTGGAGGGGTTCGATGCGCAGCATCCTGCTCAACGACCGCGCCGAAGTGCGCTCTGTCGCGGCGCGCTTTGGAATCATCCGATCGCAGGCTCTCACCCCGCGAGAGACCACTGAACTCATCGAGAAGTTGCTGGGAGAGCTATGAACACGGCACGGAGTTCGACGGCGGCATCGGAACTCACTTGGCGTAAGAGCACCTACAGCGGGGCGGAAGGCGGCGAGTGCCCTGAGGTCGCCACGACACTTGGCGCAGTGCACGTCCGTGACTCCAAGCGGGTCAGCGGGCCCGTGCTGACTGTGGGACGCGAGGCCTGGGCCGGGTTCGTCGGCCTGGCGGCCGAGCCGCAAACGTAGGAGCGTCAGCGGGTCCCGTCCACCGAACGGGACCCGCCACCCGACACTCAGCCCTCGTCGTAGCCCGCCTCGCGGCGGATCATCCGCCAGGCGGCACGGCGTGCGCTGCGGTCCAGGTTCGTGAAGTTCCGGTCGGCACCGAAGTGCTGGCGGCCCGTGCCGGCGATGGCCCGGGACCGGGCGGCGCGCTCCCGCACCCGGGCCGCCGACACCTGGGCGGGGGTCACGCCGCGTTCGGTGAAGCGGCCAGGCTCCGCCTGACGTACCGGGTCGTCTCGTCGGCGAGGATCTCGGGCAGGCCCGCCTCGATGCCGCGCAGGGCCTGTGCTGCGACATCGGCGGGGTCGGTCTTCTGGTCGGCGGGAACGCCCGCGGCCATGTCGGTGTCCATGTACGCCACGTGCAGCGCCGAGACGGTGATGCCGAGGGGCGCCAGTTCCTCCCGGGCCGCGTCGGTCAGCGCCCATGCCGCTGCCTTGGCCGCGGCGTAGGACCCGAGGCCGGCCGGGTGCAGCCAGGACAGGACCGACAGGACGTTGAGCACGGCGCCGCCGCCGTTGCCCCCGATGACGGGGGCGAAAGCCCGCGTCACGGCGAGCGGGCCGAAGAAGTTCGTCTCCATCTCCAGGCGCACCGCGTCCGGGCCGCCCGCGATCAGCGGGGTGGCGGTGGAGATGCCCGCGTTGTTCACCAGCAGTGTCGCGTCGGATGCGGTGCGGGCCGCTGCCCGGACGGAGTCCTCGTCCGTCACGTCCAGTAGCAGCGGGATGACACCCGGCAGGTCCACCGCCTCGGGTCGGCGGGCCGCCGCGTACACCTTCGCCCCGCGCTCCACGAGCTGGGCGGCCAGATGGCGCCCGAGCCCCCTGTTGGCGCCGGTGACCACCGCTACCGCGTCCTTCATTTCCATGCCAGCTCCCAGCGTTCCGGGCGCCGCCGAGCGGCGCCGCAATTAGATTACGACCACAATCTAAACTCTGACCTAGGATAGATGTCAATCGACATCCGATCAGGGAGGTGGCTGATGGGCCGCGTAACGCAGGCGCAAGCGGAGGAGAACCGCCGACGGGTCGTGGAGACCGCCTCCCGGCTGTTCAGGGAGCAGGGCACCCACGTGAGCGTCGCCGACCTCATGAAGGCGTCCGGCCTGACCCACGGGGGCTTCTACAAGCAGTTCGCCTCCAAGGAGGCGCTCATCGACGAAGCCACCGCCCACGCGTTCGATGAACTGACCCGGCTCCGCAATGCCGGACTCGAGCAGCGCTCCGGACAGCGCGACGCCGCCCAGCAGGCGCTGATCGACACGTACCTCTCCATCGAGCATCGCGACCGTGCGGCAGACGGGTGCCCCGCCGCCGCACTCGCCACCGACATCGCGCGCGAGCCCGGAGATCGCGAGGCCCGCCGTGTCTACACCGAGGGGGTGGGCGACTTCGCCGAGTGGCTCGCCACCGAGGACCAGGACGGCATCACCCGGCTGTGCACCATGCTCGGCGCACTCGTCCTGGCCCGGGCCACCAAGGGGTCCCCGCTCTCCGAGGAGATCCTCACCACCGCGCGCGCGGCGTTGACGGCGACCGGCTGACCAGGGACACGACGCCTGGCGCCACGCCGCGGGAATGCACCGGCCCGTCGGGAGCAGCCGCGCACGCGCGCCGTCGCGGCGCGCAGTCGGGGTTCGTGGCGGGGGAAGACGTCGGGGCGTCCGGCGCCGCGGATGAGGATCAGCCCGTCGGAAAAGGGGCCGATCCCGGGCAAGGCCCGAAGGGGGGCGAGCGAGGGCATCCTTGACCGGCATCGACCGCAGTGGGGCGGCCGCATGCCCCGGTACGCCGAGCTGAGCTCGGACACCACGGGATCACCCTCGGCGAGCTGGGGGAATCGGGGAATCCACTGCCGTCGACGTCGAGCGAGAGGATGCGGGCCAGCTGCTGCCGCACTGCGTTTGACCTCAGAGAAAGCCGGAACGGGCTCGGCCCCTGCCGCCGTCCCGGCCCGCCCCTTGCAGGGCGGGCCGGTGTGCACGGCGACCTCCGCCTCCACCATGCCCTGCGGCCCAGCCCTCCCGCCTCACCCCGATGCCCACCGTCGAGTGGCCGTCGTCGGCGGGGAAGGCCGGCCGTACGGCTTGCCCCTGAGCGGGGTCGCGATACCCGGCGGGAGTGGAGCACTTCAGGAAGCCGAGGCCGGGCGCGAGGGAGGACGGCCCCTGCGGGGTGAGGGTGAAGCGTGCGCGGTCAGTTCCCGTGAGCGGTGATCGCGTAGCCCTCGGGGCCGAGGAAGGTGAACATCCTGCCGAACGGGCCGTCTTCCGGCTCCCTGACGATGGGGGTCCCGGCGGCCTGGAGGCGGTCGTGGAGGGCTTGGGCGTCGCTGGTCTTGAACCACAGGGCAACGCCGGCGCCGGGCCGCTCCACGCTGTCGAGGTTCACGCCCGGAAGGGCCTCGCGGACGGCGAACGCGATCGGCTCGGTGGTGAACACCACGGCGCCGGGGGGCGAGACCAGCGCCCGGCGCAGCCCGAGGTGGGTCTCGTAGAAGGCGGCGGCCGCGTCGACGTCACGCACCTGCAGTGCGATGAAGTCCGGTCCGGTGACGGAAACGGTGGTGGTCATGGGAGCTCCTCAGACGCGCTCAATGTCAGGACTTTGACATAGGGGACGCTAGGCGCCTCCGCCCACCTATGTCAAACTCCTGACATGACAGATGGGCCGACCGACCACCCGACCCCGACCGGCGACGTGACCGAACGCCTGGGCTACCGCCTCAAGCGCGCTGCCGCCGCCCTGCGCGGCGCGATGGACAGGGCCCTGCGTGAGCACGGCCTGACCGTGCCGCAGTACGCCTGCCTCGAACTGCTCGACCAGCAGCCCGGGCTGTCCAACGCCGAACTGGCCCGCGGCACCTTCGTCACCCGGCAATCCATGAACGTCGTCCTGCGCGGACTGCAGGAGGCCGGCTTGATCACCCGCGCGGCCACCACCGACCACGGCCGCGCGCTGCCCGCCCACCTCACCGAGGATGGCCACCGGCGCCTCGCCGCGGCGCGCTCCGCCGTCTACGCCATCGACCAGCGGATGACCGACGCCGTTCCGCCGGAACGCATCGCCGCACTGCTCGCCGACCTGGACCGGATGGCGGAGGCGCACGGCGGGTGAACGATCTGCGGCTCCAGGACCGCCGTTGCTCGGCCCTGCCACTCCTGGAGGCTGGCGACGCCCCGGTCATCGTCAACGTCAGCAGCGGCCCGGGCTCTCCGGCGGCATGCGCCGACCCGGGCCGCAACGAGTTCCGGGTGGCGCTGCTGGACTACAACTCCTCCACACGCGGGTCGTCGTCACGCGAGGTCGGTCAGTAGCGCGTCGAGGACCGTCTCCTCCTCGACACGGACACCCAGTTCCGAGAGAGCCTGGGGCAGGGCCGGGTCCCAGGGAGCCCCGGCCGGACGGCCGGCGAGTGCCAGGCCCTCAGGGCCTGCAAGCGCCACCGCCGCGCGGTAGTCGGCGGCCGTGTAGCGCCACGGCTGCCAGGGGACGCGGCGCAGCAGTGCGGAGGCGATGCGGAGCCCGCCCCAGTCGAAGTCACCGTGGTAGAGCAGTGCCGCCCCGCCTTCGTGCAGGTGGCGCAGGAGGGTGAGCGCTGCGGCGGACGGCTGCCCCTGAAGGCAGACCAGCGGCGCGGAGTGCGGGCCGTGCCGGTCGGCGGCCGCCGCGAGCACCGCCGGGTTCTCGCAGATGCGGACGGTCGCGTCGGACACCCGGGGAGAGCGGCGCATCAGCTGCCGCAGCGTCAGAACGCAGGGCTCACCCGCCTCTGCCATCCAGTCCAGGGCGGGGGTGCCCCGCAGGTTCAGGGTGAGGACGGTCGAGGACAGATCGTCGCGCAGCAGACCCGCCGACGCCCAGGCCTCCCGGCGCCATTCGGCGCCGGTGCCGTCGGGGAAGCCGGTCAGCGCGCGGATACCGGCCAGGGTGACGGTGGCCGGCGGAGTGCCGTCGTCCAGGGCGTGGGCGCCGCCGAGGACCCGGGCCGCGAAGGCGGGAAGCGAGACGGGAGGGTCCGCGGGGAGGGCGCGGAGGGCGGTGGCGGCCTGGCCGAGGAGGGCCTTTGCTGCGGCGGGGGTGCCGACGAGGCGTCGTACCAGGCCGTCGCCGCGGATCCGGTCGGCCCATGCGGCGAGGGCCGGGACATCCTGCGCGAGGGCTTCGAGCGGGGCGTACGCGGCCTGCCACGCCCGGTCCTCGGCCTGACGGGCGGGGCCGAGCAGGACGACCGGCCCGGTGAGCACGGCCACGGCGGCGGCGAATCCGTCGGGGCTGATGCCCGAGCGGCGCAGGATCGCGTCCACCTCGTCGAGCCGGACGGTCAGGGAGCGCCCGCTGCCGGGAGAACGGCCCAGCAGCCGCTCGGCCGCCACCCGTTGGGCCGCGGTGGGCGCGCCGAGGGAGACCGGTCCGGTGAGGGGCTGCTCGCGCTCCAGGCGCCGGCGTGCCCGGTCGACCAGCCAGTGGAGTTCGGGGTCGCCCAGGAGACGGCGCAGTCGGTCGGCGTCGACGCGGCCCGCACCAACGCTGACAGCGTCGCCCGGGGCCGCCTCGACCGGGGCAGCGCCGGATGTCAGGTCCACAGAGGCTCCGCTCCCACCGCTCCCACCGCTCCCACCTGCGGGGCCGACTCCGCGTTCTGCGACCGCACCGGGTCCTCTCGGCGCAGCCGCCGCGTGCCGTCCCATTCCCAGCGGGTGACGAGTACCGCCGCCACCTCGTCAATCCGCGACAGCTGGGCGATGGCGACGCCGGGCACCTGCGGATAGCAGGCCCACTCCCGTTCGCTCGTCATCACGACGTCCAGGTCGAAGGCGTGCAGCAGGCCCAGGCACTTGGCACGCGAGTCGTCGTCCACTCCCGCGAATGCCTCGTCGAGGGTGACCAGACGGGGCGCGTACGGGCTGCCCGCGCTCGCGTAGTGCGAGGAGGCCGCGGCGAACAACGGTACGGACACGGCGAGGACCCGCTCGCCACCCGAGGCCGGGCCGGTGGCCGGGACCCAGCGGCCGTGCTGGTGCCGCTCGACTCCGAATTCGTGCCACGAGCGGTAGTCGAGCGCGGCCGTGAGGTGTTCGAGCCAGCTGCCGGAGGTGTCGTCCGTCTGCTGCCGTGCGATCTGCGCCTGAAGGAACTCACCCACCGCCGTCCGGTCCTCCGGGGTCCAGGCGTCGGCGGACTGGCGCAGCCGCTCGCGCGCCTGGGCGAGGCCGGCGGGGGCCTTGCGGGAAGCCCGCCAGACCAGCCGCAGTTTCATGCCGGTTGAGGTGGGGCGGTCCTCCAGCTCGGCGTTCATGTCGCGCACCTGTCGTTCGGCAGCCCCGATGAGTTCCTGGAGGGTGCCCGCGACCTCGTTGATCAGGTGGGTTTCGAGGATCTCCCGTTCGTGTGCGGACAGGATGCGGGTGAGTTCGCCGACCTCGGCGGCCAGGGCCTCAGCGAGTTCGGGTACGGCACGCTCGCGGCCCTGGTAGACGATGTCGACGACCATGCCGTCCTCCACCATCCGGGCGGAGGCGGTGTGCCCGTGCCGGGACAGGGTGTCCTGCAGGGTCTTGAGCTCCTCGCTCAGCCGGCGCTGCACTCGTTCCCAGGCGCCGTCCGAGTCGTCGGCCGACGCCAGCCCGGACTCGATGGCGCGGGCGAGCGCGATCGCCGGGGTGGCCGCCCAGGGGACGTCGCCCGCGGCCGGCACCGGGAGGTCCGGCAGGGCGACCGTGATCAGGCCGGTGGCGGTGAACCGCTGGAGCCCCGCGATGGCCTCCGCACGTGCCTCGGCCGCTCCCGCGAGACCCTTCTCCAGCTGCTCGATGCGGCCTTCGGCCCTGCTCGCCTCCCGGTCCGCCTCGGCATGGCGCTTGCGGGTGAGCCGCTGGTCCGCGTCCCAGGCGCGCAGGGCTTCGGCGGTCTCGGTGAGCCGTCGATCGAGCTCGGCGACGGCCGCGCCGACGGTGGAGCGCAGCGTGGTGTGCCGCTCGTCCGCCGCCGCCGCCTCGCGCCCGGCCTCGTCGGCGCGCAGGGCGAGTTCGACGGTCCGCTCCCCGGCCTGCGCGGCCTCGGCGCGGTCCTCGTCGGCCTGGCGGGCCGCCTCGCCGCGTTCACGCAGTGTCGGCCACAGCGCGGCCAAGGCCACGGCGAGGGAACCATGGGCCTGGCGTACCCCGGCAAGGCCGACCCGGTCGGCGGGCAGACCCAGTTCGCCGGCGGTCCCGGCGAGTTCGGTGGCGGCCCGTTCGGCCTGCCCGGCCGCCTCCAGGAGGTCGGCGGCGCGCTCCTCGCGCCGCGAGCGATCCCGACGCACCGACTCCGCGGCAGCGGTCACCTGGGCGTGCGCCCGGGTGAGGGGGCTCTCGTCGGGTACGCCGGCCAGCTCGGCATCGAGGGTGCGCCGACGCGCCGCCACCTCTTCGGACTGCGCTGCGACGCTCTCCGACTCCTGCTGGAGCAGGTCGAGTTCGACGCGAAGGGCGGTGATACGGGCCCGCCGCGCCACCTCCCGCGCCCCCTCGCCGATGTACTCGGCGGCGGGCTTGGCCCAGCGGCCGGTGAGCGTGCCGACGCGGAAGCGCCCGTCCGGCCCCACCCAGGTGCCGGCTCCGTCGTCCCCCGCTGTGCCGATGGCCGCGAGCAGCCGGGCCACCGTGTCCTCGCCCACCGCCGCGGCCTGCGCGTCGCCGCCGTCCACGGCCGGGCGCAGCAACCCGCGGAGCGAAGGCCCGGCCACCGGCCCGGTCGCCGGGGAGAGGAGTACGTCGTGCCCGTCCGCGGCGAGGGCGGAGCCGTCGGGAAGCACCCAGGCATCCAGCAGTCCGGAGGATTCCAACGCCGCCTCCAGCCCTGCGCGCTCCTGTTCCGGAAGGCCGTCGTGGAAGTCCACCAGCCGCCACAGCGGTGCGCCGGGAAGCCGCTCGCGCAGACCGGGCGTGCGGGTGGGCGGAGGATGGGGGCCTCCTCGGCCGCCGGCCTCCAGCACGGTGATCTCCTCGCGGACCCGGCCGGTGCGTACCGCCAGCTCCGCTGTCCGGCGCGCCGCGTCGGCCATCTGGTCCGCCAGCCGGGCCGAGGTGGCGCTGTGGGCTCGTGCCGCGTGCGCCCGAGCCGGGTAGGGCCCGTCGAGGTGCCGCGTCCACTCCTGGAGTTCATCGAGCAGGCCGGCCAGGTCGGGGCAGGCCAGCTCGCTCCAGGTGCGGGCGTGTTCCCGTACGTCGTCCAGCAGGGTCTGCCCGGCCCGTGCGGCACCTTCCTCCGCGCGGCTCCGCGCCGCGACGCTCTCGTCGAGGTCGGTATCCGCCTCGTCGAGGCGGACGGATGCCTGGCGCTGCCTCTCGGCCGCCCGCTCGGCCGCCGTGGCGAGGTCTTCCGCGTGGGCGAGCGCACGACGCCCCCGGTCCGTCGATTCTTCGGTCGCCCGCCGCAGTTCGGACTCGGGCAGCCCGTCGTCCGCGGGCAGATCGATCCGTGCGGCGACGGCTGCCTCCCGCGCCTGACGGAAGGTGTCCTCGGCCAGCCGCCCAGCGGCGCGCAGCCGGTTCTCGGCCGCGCCGAGCCGCCCGAGCACCCGGGTGTGCAGTCCCGCGGCCTGGTCCCTGTCGTCGCGGGCCCTCTCCAGGGCGCGGGCAGTCCTCTCCACTGCCTTGGCCGACTGCTCCAGCTCCCGGGCGCTGCGCATCTCGGGGCCCTCGCGCAGGGCCGCGTCCTGGGCCCGGAGGCGCGCCCGGGTCTCGTCCAGGGCGGCGATCCGTTCCTCTGCCGCCGCCCGTTCCTCCTGGGCACGGGTCTGCTCGGCCTGCGCCTCGGCGAGGTCCCGCTGGAGGTGTTCGTAGCGGGAGTGCTCCCCGCGCGGGAGGCGGGCGCGCCGGCGGGTGGCGATCCGGGCGTAGCGCCGGTAGTGGTCCAGGAAGGCCGCGGCGGCCCGCTCGGCGGCGGAGGCGGCCGTCAGTTCCTCCTTCTCCTCGTCCAGGGAGCGGAAGGCCTCGGCCACATCGGCGATGACCGCCTGGTCCATGGGCGGCAGGGCCTCGGTGAGGGCTCGGGACAGGGCTGCCTCGTTGGGGCGTTTGGACAGCTGGGGCTGGCGCAGCTGGATGAGCAGGTCGACCAGGGCGCCGTACCGCTGCTCGCCGAGTCCGAAGAGTGCCTCGTCGACGGCCCTGCGGTAGGCCTTGGCCTGGTCGTACACCATGCCGTGCCCGGCGACGGCCTCGGCGAGCCGGTCCCGGGACAGGGCCGTGCCGGTGGCGTCGAGCAGGCTGAGGGACTCCTCGGCCTCCTCGACGGGGTCGCCCGGGCGGTGGTCGACGCGCTGACGGGTGAGCGCGTACCAGTGACGGGCGATACCCCGCCCGCTGACTGCCTTGAGTCCGATGGCCAGCGTACGGAAGTGCCGTTCACCGGTGGTCTCGTCGAGCCTGCCGAACTCGATCCAGGTGTAGCCGAGCCGCTCGGAGTGCGGATGCTCGCCGCCGAGGAGCAGGTTCCACTCCATCCTCTTGCCCGGATCGCCGTCGGGTTCGACGCGGCGTGAGCTGAGGTCCCCGTCGAGCAGGAAGGGCAGGGTGAGGGCGAGCACCTTGGACTTGCCGGTGCCGTTGTTCCCGCGCAGGAGGAGGCGCCCGTCCCGGAAGTGGAATTCCTCCACGTCGTAGTGGAAGAGGTCGACGAGCCCGATGCGCAGGGGCTGCCAGCGGGATCGCAAGGGGTCGGGGAGGCGGTTCACGGCTTGCTGGCCTTTCGCTGCGCGGGCGTACGTACGGTGCCGGGTTCGAGGACGACGGTCTCGCCGACCGCGTACCGGGCGAGGGCCGGGCGCGGCGCCACGCCGTGGGCCGTACGGGAGACCAGGCCGAGGGCGGCGAGCCGGTCGACGGCCTGTTCGACGAGTTCGGCTTCCATGCCCGGCTCGCGCGCGGACTTGGCCCAGAATCCGCCGTGCTCGGCGGCCAGTTCCCGGACTCGGAGCGCCAGCCGGTCGGCGGTGACGGGGCCGTCGGCGGCGGCCAGGTGCTCGGCGAGCAGCAACGTGACGTGACCGTGGGTTCCCTGCTCTGGCATGCGGACGTCGGTGAGATCGTCGTCCGGGTCGACCATCGCGATGCCTTCGGCCCGCACTTCGGGGACCAGGCCGGTCAGCTCGGTGATGCGGGTGGTGAGGAACCCCCGCTGGCGGGTGAGGTAGCCGAGCTCGGCGTCGGTCAGCTCGTCGTAGTACAGGACCGGGTCGTCCAGGAGCCTTCGGGTCAGCGAGCGCCGCATCGCGCGGAAGCGCAGTTCGTCGCTGTCCAGGGCGGTCTCGGCGACGAGTTCGGTGAGGCGGTCCGCGAAGGTCTCGGCGTGCACGGTGGAGGGGCCGCGGCGTGCGGCGAGCAACCCGGCCAGTACCCGCCGTTCCACGTCGTACAGGACATCGCCGGCTCCGCTGACGTACGCCTCCTCGTCGCCGGCGACGCGCCGCAGCACGCCGAGGCCGAGCAGGAGCCGTACGACGGCGGCCAGGTCGAGACGTTCGTCGCGACGGTCCAGCGTGAACTGGATGCCGGCCTGGAGGAGCTGCGGGTCGGCGGCGTCGAGGACGACCTGGTCGGCGAGCCGGCCGAGGGCGATCTGGGCCTCGCCCCGTTCGAGGGCGGCCAGGGCCAGGCACAACAGCACGTAGCGGCGGCGCGTGAAGGGTGCGGCGGCGCGGGTGGCCTCCCGCGCGGGGTGGGTGGGGTCGGTGAGGACTCCGGGGATCTTCCGCAGGCGAGCCGCCTCGGCATCCGTCTGGAGGGACCAGCCGGTGTTGCGGTCGAACCAATCGCGCAGTTCGGAGGCGTGCCGGCGGACGAGACGGAACTCGTCGGCGTACCGGCCGTGGGCAAGCAGGAGTGGCTGCCTCAGCAGGGCGCGAGCTGCCTTGCGGAGGTCGGCTGCGTGCTGGCCGTCGAGCACCTCGGCGAGCGGAGTGCCGTTCACAGGTCCTCGCCTCCGGCCGTCAGGTCAATGATCTCGATCAGGTGGTCGGGTCCGCGGAAAACGCCTCCAGCCGTCCGGATCTCCGCGGTGCCGCCGTCGGCGAGCGCGCTGAGCCGGATCTCCATGGAACCGTCGTTGCTGGTGGCCACGGTGTGGCGCGTACCGGGCCGCCAGGTGGCCAGCGCGTCGCCGAGCAACTGGAGGAAGAGCCCGAAGGAGGCGGGGTCGAGTTCACCGAGTCCGGAGAGCCGGGTGATTCCGTCGGTGACGAGCCGGGCGCGTGCCGCCGCGGTCTCGGCGGCCTGTTTGGCGGCCACCTCCGCGAGTCTGCGGCGCGCCTCCGCCCGGTCCTCGACCTTGCGCGTCTTGCCGCGCCGCTCGTAACTGCCGGTACGGCGCAGTTGGGGGCTGATCCGCAGGGGCTCGGCCTCGGCCCACGCAGTGGCTGCGGGGATCGGCAGCGCTGCGCGGGCGGCGAGGGCCTCGGCGTCGACTGTCAGATGCCGGGCGGGGTAGAGCCCGAAGGCGGTGCGCCACAGCCGGTGCCGGGCGTCGTCGTCGGGGGCCTCAGCGAACCAGCGGGCGAGGGTACGGAAGTCGGCGGACCGGTCGGAGCGCCCCGCCCTGCGCTCGTTGAGCGACCGTACGACGGCCAGGAGCTGGGGGATCGCGCCGAGGGCCCGGCCGCGCAACAGCCTGGCCTGCGACTCTCGCCCCTCCCGGCTGATGAACCACGCTGCGAGCCCGGACCAGCGCCCGGACCAGCGCTGGTACGCCTCCCACTCGGCGTGGTCGGCCTCCTCCGGCGAGGCGTCAGCAGCCTCACGGGCGGCGGCCGCCCGGAGCAGCGGTTCGATGCTTCCGGCGTCTTCCAGTTCCAGGATCAAGCGGGCGATGCGCCCGCCAAGGGTGATCAGGTCCTGGATGAACCGCTCCAGATACTGAATGAGCCGGTCCTTGTAGGCGAGGAAGAGTTCCTCTTCGACATCGTGGAGATCGATGGTCCGCTGCAAAGACCCCATGAAGGCGCGGGCGTTGTCGGCGAGCGCGGCGAACCGGCTGGCCAGCGCGTCAAGCGCCAGGTGCGATTTGGCCTGATCCGGCTGTTCCTCGGCTGCCAGCACGAGGAGGGCCCGCAACTGGGTGACGATGTCGTGCAGGGCAACGGCCTGCAGCGCTCCACGGCGCCCGAGCGCCTCGTCGTAGACACCCAGCGCCTCCTCGGCCGCTTCTCCGGCCCGGGTGAGCTGATAGATGAACCGCTTCCGGTAGAAGTCCTCAACGGCGGTAACGCGCGCGGTGTCGGGATCGGCCCGGAGATTGCCCCAGCCCACGAGGCTGTCCAACGCTTTGACCACAACGTCCAGCTCAGCGGGTCGCACCTCGGCGGGCAGGGCGGCATGCACGTCCTCGGGGCGCAGATGGACCGCGAACCGCTCTTTCGCGACGACGAACGCCCCCATCACCCGACGGTAGAGAGCCGTGTTCTGGACGGTGAGGTGGGCGAAGGGGCTGTAGCCGTCCGGTCGTGGTTCCGGTTCGGTGGTGATGGTCATCGCCGGCCATTGTCCCGCAGCGGAGAGAGTCGCCGACAGGGACGAAAACACTTGGCTGATTTACACCGCAATGTGACCTTGCATCCCTCTGTTTCATCGAACTCCGGGAGATCACGTGCCATGGCCGGCAGCATGTGAATGGCCCGATCGACCCCCAGGGACGCCTCCCCACGGGGTCCCCACCCTCCCCTGGCATGACCGCCCAGCTCCATGACCCGGAACGGATCGGCGCGAACCGCTTCCACCGGAGGGACCGGCTGCCACGGCCACTGCCCATTCCTTGCGGCCTACGCGTGTCCGTGTTCGTCCCTGCGCCAGTCGCCGCCATCGGTGCGGCTGACGCACCGATGGCCGGGAGCCGGACCCTGCCCGTGAAGGGCCATGGACGATGCCGCCTCGCGCCCGCAGCTGCGGAATTGCCGCCTGACAAGAAGCAATCCTCCCGCCGGTCGGCGAAAGCCCGACGACCGGCGGCCACCGCAGCCGCAGCCTCATACGTCATTGCAACGGGCGACGCCTCAGCCCACTCCCCATACAACTGGACGATCACGCGCCTGCCCCCGAGCACGCCGCTTCGCCCGACAGACGACGACGTCCGACATCACCGGAGTCCCGGGAGCGGCGGGCAAGGAGGGCACGGACCCACGTGGTGTTCACGCCCACACAACGACCTGCCCCCGGTCGGGTCACAGGCACGGAGCACGTCACCAGCGTGACAGGCTCGGACCGGCCGCCTGGAACAGTCCCCGGACGAGCTCGCCCTCCAGGACCAGACAGAGCGAGCCGCCTCCCAGCCCCAGGCAGTAGCCCTGGTGCGGGAGGCGGCTCTTTCGTGCTGACGGGTCAGGCGTCCTTCACGATCCGCTCAAGGATCGCCACGCACTCCACGTGGTGCGTCATCGGGAACAGGTCGAAGGCGCGCAGGGTGCGGACCTTGTAGCCGTTCTCCTTGAAGTAGCCGAGGTCGCGGGCCAGGGCCGCCGGGTCGCAGGCGACGTAGGCGATGCGGCGCGGGGTGAGGGCGGACACCTGGCGGACCGTCTGCTTGCCGGCGCCCGCGCGGGGCGGGTCGAGGACGACCAGGTCGCACTCGGTGATGCCGGTCTTCGGGAGGATCTGCTCGACCTTGCCCTGCTCGATGCGGACCCGGGGGAAGTCCGCCAGGTTGTGCCTGGCGTCCTCGACCGCGCGCTTCGTCGACTCGATGCCCAGCACCGCGCCGGTGTCGCCGAGGCGTTCCGCCAGGGCGCCCGCGAAGATGCCGACGCCGCAGAAGAGGTCGAGGGCCATCTCGCCCTTGCGCGGCATCAGGCCCTGCATGACGGCCTTGATCAGGGTGTCGGCGGCCTGGGGGTGGACCTGCCAGAAGCCGCCCATGCCGACGCGGTACGTGCGGCCGTCCGCGCGCTCGCGGACGAAGGGGCGGCCGTGGACGCGGTGGACGCCGCCGTCCTTCTCCTCGACGCGCAGGACGGAGACCGGCTTGTCCAGCTCCACGAGCGGGAGGCGGCCGCCGGGGCGCGGGGTGAGGACGACCTGGCGGTCGCCGGAGCCGGAGGCGGCGATGGCCTCGACCGTGGCCATCTGGGGCCAGTCCTGCTGCTCGATGCCGAGTTCGCTGACGCCCGCGGCCGCGATCATGCAGTGGTCGACGGGCTCGATGTCGTGCGAGCGGTGCTTGCGCAGACCGGCGCGGCCGTCCTCGTCGATGGCGAACTGCACGCGCGTGCGCCACTGCGGGACCTCGCCGGCGGGAACCTTGTCGCCCTCGGCCGGCATGACGGTGCCGTCCCAGCCCGCCTGCTCCGGGGTGAGCCCGGCGAGCCGCAGCAGCTGCTCGGTGATGACCTCGCCCTTGAGCCGGCGCTGGGCGCCCGGCTTGGCGTGCTGCCAGTCGCAGCCGCCGCACTTGCCGGGGCCCGCGTACGGGCACGGCGCCGGGGTCCGGTCCTTGGAGGGGTCCAGGACGGTGACGGCGTCGGCGCGCAGGAAGCGGGAGTCGGCGTCGCCCTCCGTCACGCGGGCGACGACCTTCTCGCCGGGGAGGGTGTGGCGGACGAACAGGACGCGGCCCTCGGCGGTACGGGCGATGCAGTGGCCCCCGTGTGCGACGGGGCCGACCTCGACCTCGTACTCCTCCCCGACCAGTGACTGCTTCTCGTTCTGCTCCGTCATGGTGGGGAGGCTCCAAGGCTAAGTAAGGAAGACAAAATGCGGAACGGCCGGACGACCGACCCACCAGTTTACGTGGATCTCGTCCGGCCGTTCGCCACCCGGAGGCCGGGGGCCGGGATGCTACTTCCCCGCCGAGTCCTTCGGCCGCGGACGAGGGGTGTCGACCGGGCCGCGGCGCACCGCGCCCGGCGCGTTCCACTCCGCCCGCTTCTTCGCCCGCTTCTTCGCGAGCTCCGAGGACTCCAGCTGGTAGGGCACCGAGGTGACCATCACGCCGGGGGTGAAGAGGAGCCGCCCCTTGAGCCGCAGCGCGCTCTGGTTGTGCAGAAGGTGCTCGTACCAGCGCCCGACGACGTACTCGGGGATGTACACGCTGACCGCGTCGCGCGGGTTCTCGCTGCGCAGGCCCTTCACGTACTCGACGACCGGGCGCGTGATCTCCCGGTACGGCGAATCGAGGATCTTCAGCGGGACGTTGATCCCGCGCCGTTCCCACTCCGTGCGCAGCGCCTTGGTCTCGACCGGGTCGACGCTGATGCTGAGCGCCTCCAGGGTGTCCGACCGGGTCAGCTTGGCGAAGGCCAGGGCCCGCAGGGTGGGCTTGTGGACCTTGGAGACCAGGACGATGGAGTGGACCCGCGAGGGCCGCACGCTGTCCTCGCTGGGGCCTTCGGCGGCCGCGATCTCGCTGGCGACCCGGTCGTAGTGCTTGCGGATCGCGGTCATCGTTCCGTAGAAGATGACCATGCCGAGCAGGGCGACCCAGGCACCGTGGGTGAACTTGGTGGCCAGGACGACCACCAGCACCATGCCGGTGAAGAAGGCGCCGAAGGTGTTGATCGCCCTGGAGCGGTGCATGCGGCGGCGCGCGACCGGGTCGCGCTCCGAGCGCAGGTGCCGGTTCCAGTGCCGGACCATGCCGATCTGGCTCAGGGTGAAGGAGACGAAGACGCCGACGATGTAGAGCTGGATCAGCTTCGTCGAGTCGGCGTCGTAGATCCACACCAGGAGCATCGCGGCGCCCGCGAGGAGGACGATGCCGTTGGAGAAGGCGAGGCGGTCGCCGCGGGTGTGCAGCTGGCGCGGCAGGTAGCGGTCCTGGGCGAGGATCGAGCCGAGCAGCGGGAAGCCGTTGTACGCGGTGTTGGCGGCCAGGAACAGGACCAGCGCGGTCGCCGCCGCGAGCACGATGAAGAGGAAGCTGCCGTTGCCGAAGACGGCCTCGGCCACCTGGGAGATCACCGGGTGCTGCACGTAATCGGGTCCGACCGGGACCCCGTCCTTGAGCAGGTCGGTGGCGGGATTCTCCGCCATCCGCACGTTCGTGTTCATGGCCAGGGCGATGATCCCGCAGAACATGGTGACGGCCAGCGCGCCCATGAGGGCGAGGGTGGTGGCCGCGTTCTTGCTCTTGGGCTTGCGGAAGGCGGGCACGCCGTTGCTGATGGCCTCGACGCCGGTCAGGGCGGCGCAGCCCGAGGAGAAGGCCCGTAGGAGGAGGAAGACCAGCGCGAAGCCGGCCAGCCCTTGGTGCTCGGCCTTGATCTCCAGGTCTGCCGTCGGGGCCTCCATGGTGTCGCCCATGACGAGGCCGCGCCAGGCACCCCAGGCGATCATGACGAAAACGGCGCCGACGAAGACGTACGTCGGGATGGCGAAGAGATTCCCGGATTCCTTCACGCCGCGCAGATTCATCAGCGTGAGCAGGACAATCATGATCATCGCCGAGAGCACCTTGTGCTCGATGACGAAATCGACGGCGGAGCCGAGGTTTTCCACTCCGGAGGAGATCGAGACGGCGACCGTGAGGACGTAGTCGACGAGCAACGCGCTCGCGACGGTCAGGCCGGCTCTGGGCCCGAGATTGGTGTTGGCGACCTCATAGTCACCGCCGCCGCTCGGATAGGCATGGACGTTCTGCCGGTACGAGGCGACCACGGTGAACATCAGCACGACGACCGCGAGGGCGATCCAGGGGCTGAACTGGTACGCCGACACACCCGCGATCGACAGGACCAGCAGTACCTCGCCAGGGGCATATGCCACCGAGGAGAGCGGGTCGGACGCGAAGACAGGGAGGGCGATCCGCTTGGGAAGGAGTGTTTCTCCGAGGCGGTCGCTGCGTAGCGCCCTGCCGATCAGGATCCGTTTGGGCACGTCGGTCAGTTTGGACACGCAGTGGATCGTAAGCGTTCGAAATCAGACTGACGAACCCCCCACCCCTATCCGGCACGAAGTCCCTCCGCATCCAGGGCAAAGAGACGCAGCCTCCAGCACAAAGGGGCACACTGGTGACCGCCCGTGTGTAGCTTGGGCCATGGTCTGAGACCCTGTTAAGCCAGAGCAGCAAAGAGGCTGAAAACCAGCGAGCCGCTGACAGCCGGAAGGACGGCCGTGCACATCGTCATTATGGGCTGCGGAAGAGTGGGCTCCGCCCTCGCGCAGACCCTGGAACAGCAGGGGCATACGGTCGCCGTCATCGACCAGGACCCCACCGCCTTCCGCCGGCTGGGGGCGTCGTTCGGCGGCCGCCGAGTCACCGGAGTCGGCTTCGACCAGGACACCCTTCGCGAGGCCGGCATCGAGGAGGCGGGTGCCTTCGCGGCCGTCAGCAGCGGTGACAATTCCAACATCATCGCCGCCCGCGTGGCGCGCGAGATGTTCGGCGTCGAGAACGTCGCCGCCCGCATCTACGACCCCAAGCGCGCCGAGGTCTACCAGCGCCTGGGCATCCCCACCGTCGCGACCGTGCGGTGGACCGCCGACCAGATGCTCCGCCGGCTGCTCCCGTCGGGCGCCGAGCCGCTGTGGCGCGACCCGAGCGGCGGCGTCCAGCTCGCCGAGGTGCACACCTCCGCCGCCTGGGTCGGCCACAAGGTCAGCCAGCTGCAGGAGGAGACCGGCGTCCGCGTCGCCTTCCTGACCCGGCTGGGCGAGGCCATGCTGCCGACGTCGGCGACCGTCCTCCAGGAGGGCGACCTCGTCCACGTGATGATGCGCACGGATGAGATCGACAAGGTGGAGGCGTCCTTCGCCGAGGGTCCCGAGGAGGCACACGCATGAGGGTCGCGATCGCCGGAGCCGGTGCGGTGGGCCGCTCCATCGCGGGCGAGCTCCTGGAGAACGGCCACGAGGTGCTCCTCGTGGACAAGGCGCCGACCGCCATCTCGGTGGAGCGGGTGCCGCAGGCCGAGTGGCTGCTGGCCGACGCGTGCGAGATCACTTCGCTCGACGAGGCGGCGCTCCAGCGGTGCAACGTGGTCATCGCCGCGACGGGTGACGACAAGGTCAACCTCGTCGTCTCGCTGCTCGCCAAGACCGAGTACGGGGTCCCCCGGGTCGTCGCCCGCGTCAACAATCCCAAGAACGAGTGGCTCTTCAACGAGTCCTGGGGCGTGGACGTCGCGGTTTCCACTCCGCGCCTGATGTCGGCGCTCGTCGAGGAGGCCGTCAGCGTCGGCGACCTCGTACGGCTGCTGCGCTTCAGCCACGGCGACGCCAACCTGGTCGAGCTGACCCTGCCCGCCGACTCGCAGGTCGCCGGCAAGCAGATCAGCGAGATCACCTGGCCCGAGGACACCTCGCTGGTGACGATCATCCGGGGCAACCGGGTGCTCACGCCGCACGGCGAGGAGACCCTGGAGCCCGGCGACGAGCTCCTCTTCGTGGCCGCCCAGGCCCGCGAGGAGCAGCTGGAGGACCTCCTCCAGGCCGCGGACTAGCGACGGGCGTCCCGTCCCACCGGACGACGAAGGGGCGGCCGACCGGCACGGTCGGCCGCCCCCTTGCGCGGTTCAGGGACAGGAGGCGTACGGGCCCACCGGTGGGCCCGGGGTCAGCCCTTGTGGCCCCTGGCAGCGGCCTTGGCCGCCTTCTCGGCGGCTTCCTCCGCCTCCCACTCGGCGATCACGTTGATCGGCGGCGGCGCCTGCGCCAGGAAGAGCCACGTGAAGTACACGGCCAGCACCATCGGCGGGAGCTTCAGCGCGATCAGCACCCAGCCCAGCTGCGTCGCGTCGCCCCACCAGTACAGCGGGAAGAGGATCGCGTACTTGGCGAGGAAGATCAGGCCCCAGGCCAGGCTCGCCTTGACGTAGGCCTTCTTCCGCCCCGGGTTGCGCGTGCGCCAGGACAGGTTCTCCTTGAACACCGGCCCCAGGATCACGCCCAGCAGCGGGAAGCCCACGAGCGCGGACAGCGTGAAGGCCACGCCCAGGCCGGCGCCGTAGATCATGCCCGGCAGGTAGAAGCCTTTCGCGCTGCCCGTGAACAGGGCGAAGGCCACGCCCACGCCCACGCCGAAGACCCCGCTGAAGGCGTGCTTCACCGTGTCCTTGCGCAGCAGCCGGACGATCACCAGCAGGACCGCGACGGCGCCCGCGGCGATCGCGGACAGCTTCACGTCCTTGTTGATCGTGTAGATCATGACGAAGAGCAGCCCCGGGAGCATCGTCTCCACGGTGCCCCGGATGCCGCCGAAGGCATCGAAGAGAGCCGCCTGCGTCACGGCCTTCTGGTCCGCCGACGGCTCGGCGGCGGGATCCACGGCCGGCGGGTTCGGCCCTGCCGGCGTGGTCGGGGTGTGCGGGGTGGTCGGTTTGTCGAGTGACGTCACCGTCAGTGCTCCTGTCCGAGCGGTCGGAGTTCGTACTTCGGGTTGAAGAGCACCCGACGGCCGTGGCTCATCGAGATCCGCCCGGAGGCGATCATGCGGCGGCCGGGCTCGATTCCCACGATCGAGCGACGCCCGAGCCATACGACGTCCAGCGCGGCGGAGCCGTCGAACAGCTCCGCCTCCAGCGCGGGGACGCCCGCGCGCGGCCGCAGGGTGACGGTCCGCAGGGTCCCGGTGACCTTCACTATCTGCCGGTCGTGGCTGTCGCAGATCCGCGTGCACCCCGCGGCTTCCGCGTCCTCCTGCAGCTCAGCCGAATGCAGGTCCTCCTGCGAGGTGGAAAGCCGCTCTATCATCCGGCGGAACCGGCCCGCCGGCCTGGCGGGTTTCGCCGGCTTGGCGGACTTCTCGGGACGCGGTTCAGCACTCATACAGGAAGCGTACCGGCGCGCCCGCTACCTCTCGAAGCGGTATCCCATGCCGGGTTCGGTGATGAAGTGCCTCGGGTGGGAGGGGTCCGCCTCCAGCTTGCGCCGCAGCTGGGCCATGTAGACGCGCAGGTAGTTGGTCTCGGTGCCGTACGAGGGCCCCCAGACCTCCCGGAGCAGCTGCTTCTGGCTGACCAGCTTCCCGCCGTTGCGGACCAGGACCTCCAGCAGGTGCCACTCGGTGGGCGTGAGGCGTACGTCGCGCCCCGCGCGCACCGCCTTCTTCGCCGCGAGGTCGACCGTGAAGCCCTCCGTCTCGACGATCACCTCGTCGTCCCCGGCTCCGGCGGAGGGTTCCGCCCGCCGGACGGCCGCGCGCAGCCTGGCCAGCAGCTCGTCCATGCCGAAGGGCTTGGTGACGTAGTCGTCGGCGCCCGCGTCCAGGGCCTCCACCTTCTCGTCGGAGCTGTGCCGGGCGGAGAGCACGAGGATCGGGACCCGGGTCCAGCCGCGGAGCCCCCTGATCACCTCGACCCCGTCCATGTCGGGCAGGCCGAGGTCCAGGACGACGACGTCGGGGTGGCGGGCGGCCGCCAGTTCCAGGGCGCTCGCCCCGTCGGCGGCCGCGTCGACCTCGTACTTGCGCGCCTTGAGGTTGATCACGAGGGCTCGGACGATCTGGGGTTCGTCGTCCACCACGAGCACCCGGGTCATCGAGGTCCTGCCTTCTGTCGTATCGGATCGAGAACGGACTCTGCGGGTCGTGGCCCGCGGGACCCCCCGTGGCCGTCCGGACCGCCGGGCACGCCGCGCCCCTCGCCGTCCACGCTCACGGGGGTCTGCGGCCGTCCACCGGGGGCCGCCCTCAGGGTGAGCACCATGGTCAGCCCGCCGCCCGGGGTGTCCTCGGCCGCCAGCGTGCCGCCCATGGCCTCGGCGAAGCCGCGCGCGACCGCCAGCCCCAGCCCGACGCCGGCTCCGCGCGGCGCGTCCCCGTGCCGCTGGAAGGGGGCGAAGATCCGGTCCTTGGCCTCGTCGGGCACGCCCGGCCCGCGGTCGACGACGCGTACCTCCACCCGGTCGCCCAGGAAGCTGGCCGCCACCCACACCCGCTCCCCCGCCGGGCTGTACTTGACGGCGTTCTCGACCACGTTGGCCACGGCCCGCTCCAGGAGCCCCGGATCCACCGCCACCATCGGCAGGGACTCGGGGACGTCCAGCAGCACGCTGCCCTCCGGTACGCCGCCCAGCGCCATCGGCACCACCTCGTCGAGGTCGATCTCGCGGATCAGCGGGGTGACGGTGCCGGTCTGCAGCCTGGACATGTCCAGCAGGTTGCCCACCAGGTGGTCGAGCCGGTCGGCGCCGTCCTCGATGCCCTCCAGGAGCTCCGCCCGGTCCTCCGGCGACCACTCCACGTCGTCGGAGCGCAGGGAGCTGACGGAGGCCTTGATCGAGGCCAGCGGTGTCCGCAGGTCGTGGCTGACGGCGGCCAGCAGCGCGGTCCGGATCCGGTTGCCCTCCGCCATCCGGCGGGCCTGCGACGCCTCCCCCACCAGGCGCTGGCGGTCGAGCACGACGGCGGCCTGGGCGGCGAAGGCGCCGAGGACGCGGCGGTCCTCGGCGGGCAGCACCCGGCCGGAAAGGGCCAGCGCCATGTGGTCGCCGATCGGCATGTCCACGTCGGCGTCCTCGGGGCGGGTGACCGGGTTCGGGCCGACGCTGCCGGCGGGCCGCCAGGGTTCGACCTCGCCCTCCCGTTCCAGCAGGGCCACGGATTCCATGGCGAAGGTCTCGCGCACCCGCTCCAGCAGCGCGTCCAGCGTGGTCTCGCCGCGCAGCACGCTGCCGGCCAGGAAGGAGAGGATCTCGGACTCGGCGCGCAGCCGGGCGGCCTGGTGGGTGCGGCGGGCGGCGGCGTCGACGACGGAGGCCACGGAGCCCGCGACGCCGAAGAAGACGGCGATGGCCACGATGTTCTTCGGGTCCGAGACGGTGAAGCGGTGCAGGGGCGGAGCGAAGTAGAAGTTCAGCAGCAGGGAGCCAACGGCGGCGGAGGCCAGCGCGGGGTAGAGCCCGCCGAGCAGCGCGGAGGCCACGGTCAGGGCCAGGAAGAGCAGCATCTCGTTGGCGAGGCCGGGGTCGTTGTCGATGTGGCTGAGCAGCGCCGCGAGCAGCAGCGGCAGGACCACCCCGGCCACCCAGCCGGCCACCAGCCTGGTCCGGCCGAGCCGGGCCGCCGACCGGACCACGGGCAGGCCGCGGCCCTTGGCGGCCTCCTCGTGCGTGACGATGTGCACGTCGAGGTCGGGCCCGGAGTCGCGGGCCACCGTGGCTCCGACCCCGGGGCCGAAGAGGTACCGCCAGGAGCGGCGGCGGCTGGAGCCGAGGACGATCTGGGTGGCGTTGACCCCGCGGGCGAACGCGAGCAGCGCTTCGGGGACGTTGTCGCCGATCACGTGATGAAACGTTCCGCCCAGGTCTTCGACCAGCGTCCGCTGGACCGCGAGCTCCTTGGGCGAGGCCGCGGTGAGCCCGTCGCTGCGGGCGATGTAGACGGCCAGGATCTCGCTGCCGGATCCCTTGGCGGCCACCCGTGACGCGCGCCGGATCAGGGTCCGCCCCTCGGGGCCGCCGGTCAGGCCCACGACGATCCGCTCGCGCGCCTGCCAGGTGGAGCGGATGCCGTGCTCGCCCCGGTACTGCTGGAGGTACTCGTCCGTCCGGTCGGCCACCCAGAGCAGCGCGAGCTCGCGCAGCGCGGTCAGGTTGCCGGGGCGGAAGTAGTTGGAGAGTGCCGCGTCGACCTTGTCCGACGTGTAGATGTTGCCGTGCGCCATGCGGCGGCGCAGTGCCTGCGGGGACATGTCGACCAGCTCGATCTGGTCGGCGCGGCGCACCACCTCGTCGGGGACGGTCTCCCGCTGCCGCACGCCCGTGATCGACTCCACCACGTCGCCGAGCGACTCCAGGTGCTGGATGTTCACGGTGGTGATCACGTCGATCCCGGCCCGCAGCAGCTCCTCGACGTCCTGCCAGCGCTTGGCGTTGCGCGAGCCCGGGACGTTGGTGTGCGCCAGTTCGTCCACCAGGGCCACGGCCGGGGCGCGGGCCAGGAGCGTGTCCACGTCCATCTCGGTGAAGGCGGCCCCCCGGTAGGAGAGCGTGCGGCGCCCGACCTGTTCCAGGCCGTGCAGCATGACCTCGGTGCGCGGCCGCCCGTGGTGCTCCACGAAGCCGACGGCGATGTCGGCGCCGCGCTCCACCCGGCGGTGTCCCTCCGAGAGCATGGCGTACGTCTTGCCCACTCCGGGTGCCGAGCCGAGATAGATCCTTAGCCTGCCGCGTCCCATGCGCTCATTCTCCGGGACGTTCATCCCGTTCACGCACCGTTGACGGCGTATGTGCCGATCCCTGACGGATCCCTGACACCGGCGGACGGCCCCCACGGCACGGAGGGCGGCGGGGCCACCGCTCCCGCCCGGGCGCCGGCGGGCACCCGGACACGGCCGTGGGCCGCACCCCTCCAGGGGTGCGCGCCCGCCCTGCGCGCGCGGGCCAGTCCCTCGAAGAGGCCATGCCCCTGCTCGCG
>NZ_JBEXOV010000092.1:0-28303 GCF_040611715.1 Streptomyces sp. NPDC006544
CGGGGCGGTGGGGGTCCCCCCCTCGGGGCCCCCCCGCTCCGGCACCCCCCTACTCGGTACCTTCATTTCGCCCCGGTTGGGACCCCCCCCCCCCCCCCCCCGCAGGCGCTCCCGGCGAGCGGCCGAGCGGCGATCGCCGCTCGGCCGCTCGGTGAAATGCGGAGCGTGTGCCGTGGGTGGTCGACCGAAAGGGGGGCAGGCGCCCGGTGAACGGTTGACCCGATCGATTTCACCAGGAGGAGCCTTGAGTGACTTCCAGGATGTCGCCCGCCAGGACGAGAGCGGGGCGACGGCAGTAGCACACACCGTTCAGGACAAGGCCGGGGAGAGCGCCGCGCTGGTCGGCGACAAGGCCACCGAGGTGGGTGGCACCGCCAAGGAACAGGCCTCGAAGGTCGTCGGCGAGGCGTCCGCTCAGGCCCGGGACCTGGTGGGTGAGCTGCGCACGCAGTTGACCGGACAGGCACAAGCGCAGACGCAGCGACTCGCGGAGAACGTGCGCCGCCTCTCGCAGGAATTGAGCGAGTTGGGCGAGAACGGCAAGCCCGATTCGACGATGGCGGACGTGGCGCGTCAGATAGCCGACGGCGGCCACCAAGTAGCTGCCCACATCGAAAAGCGCGGCCCCGACGGCCTGGTCAGCGACCTGCAGGGATTCGCCCGCCGACGCCCCGGGGTCTTCCTCGCGGGCGCCGCTCTGGCCGGGTTCGTGGTCGCACGCGCGGGCAAGGGCGTCAGCGCTGCCGGCTCTGCCGAACACGACGGCGCTTCGGACACAGGAGCTGTGCCGGCCGCGGGCGAGCCACGCCCCGTTTCGGGCACCGCTTCCGCCGACCTTCCGCCTGCCGGCCGTGGTGACGGGATCCCGGCGGGTTACGAGGACCCCCTCGACACCTACGGTCAGTCCCAGCCTCCGCACACGACACCGGCGCCGCCGGCTTACCCGCCTACGAGTGCGCCGGAGTACGGCGGCGTGCCGCGGCCCGGAGAGGGGGTCTGACCGTGGCCATCTCCTCGCAGGAACGACCCCCCGCGCCGGCCGCCCCACCCGCCGCGGCGGTCGGCGACCCGTCCATCGGTGACCTCATCGGCGAGATCAGCCAGGACGTGTCCCAGCTGGTCCGCGACGAGATCGAGTTGGCGAAGGCCGAGATCAAGCAGGAGTCCGCCAAGGCCGGCAAGGCCGTCGGCCTGCTGGGCGGCGCCGGCTACGCGGGACACGTGGTGGTGCTGTTCGCCAGCCTCACTCTCGTCTTCGCCCTGGCCAACATGATGGATCCCGCCTGGGCCGGGTTGATCGTCACTGCCCTGTGGGCAGTGGGGGGCGCGGTCCTGTACACGGTGGGCCGCAAACGACTGCGCGCCGTTCATCTCAAGCCGGAACAGACCCTGGAAACCTTGAAGGAGGACGCCCGATGGGCACGACACCCGACGAGCTGAGGAGCGCCGCGGAGTACCGGCGCGAGCACTTGGCCCGCAACGTCGACCTTCTGGCGGACAAGTTGACGCCCCGGAAGGTCGCGCGTCGCAAGGTCGACTCGATGCGCCAGCAAGTGAGCGGAGTGAAGGAGCGCGTGATGGGCACAGCACACGATGCCGCACAGGGAACTTCCGGAAGCCTGCACCACGCCACGGACAGCATCGCGGCGGCCGGCAAGGGGGCCGGCCACAACGTGCAGGAGGCCGTTCAACAGGCCCCCGCGCAGATAAGGCGGCAGACCCAGGGAAGCCCCCTGGCCGCAGGGCTGATGGCCTTCGGCGCCGGAATGCTCGCAGCTGCCCTTCTGCCGACGACCGAGGCCGAGCAACGAGCGGGACAGCAGCTGCGCGATCACTCCGAGGAGCTGCTGGAGCCCGTCAAGCAGACAGCCGTCCAGGCCGCCGGGGAAGTCCGCGATGAGCTCAAGGAGCCGGCCGTCCAGGCGGTGGAATCGGTGAGGAGCAGCGCTGAGGACGCCGTCAGCACCACCACCGAGCACGCACGGAACGCCGGTCGGGAGACCGCTGAAGGCCTGCGCGAGGTCGGCCACGCGACCGCCGCCGAAGTGCGGCGGGCCCCGGGCAGTTAGAGACCTCCTCCACCCGGCAGGAGGTGCGACGCCCGGCTGAAGAGTCGACGAAACGTTCGGCGGCCGATCCCGGGACCCCGTAGGGGCGGACGCGCGCGAAGGCGGCCTCGCAGTGAGCTGAACCGCAGCGGGCAGCCGCGCGGAGGTACCGTCCGCCCTTGCGGGGCACACCGTCCACTGGCGACGCCGCACAGCCCCACAGCCGCACCCCGCTCGGACGGGGCGCCCCCGCCGCGCTCGCGGCCGGGGCGCCCTACGGTGGGACGCATGCGGCTCCTGCTGACCTCCGACACCCACCTCCCCACCCGCGCGGCTGCACTGCCGGAGGCCCTCATGGCCGCCGTCGACGCCGTCGACGCCGTCATCCACGCCGGGGACTGGGTCGACGAGGCCACGCTCGACCTGCTGGAGGCCCGGGCACGCCGGCTGATCGGCGTGTACGGCAACAACGACGGCCCGGGACTGCGCCTCAGGCTTCCGGAGGTGGCCTACGCCGAACTGGAAGGGGTGCGCTGCGCGGTCGTGCACGAGACCGGAGCGGCCGCCGGACGGGAGCGGCGCTGCGCCGCACGGTTCCCCGACGTGGACGTCCTGGTCTTCGGCCACAGCCACATCCCCTGGGACACCACCGCCGGTGGACTGCGCCTGCTCAACCCCGGCTCTCCCACGGACCGCAGGCGCCAGCCCTTCTGCTCGTTCATGACGCTGACGGTCGAGGACGGGAAGGCGTACGACGCGACGCTCCACCGTCTGCCACCGCGGCGCTGACCCTTCCGGCACGGCGAGGGCCGCCCGCATGCTCGCCCGCGTCCGCCCTGGACGGAGCCGCTCGGGCCCAGCCTCACATCACGCGTCGATCACCCCGTCGATCACCCCGTCGATCACCCGTGGACGGACCGCTGACCGGCCGGACACCAGCCGGTCGAACGCCCGCGCGTCGACCACGGCGGCACCGCCCGGGTCGTTGTTGAAGTAGGCGTACACGTCCGCGTCGCGCGGCCACGTGTCCGCGATGCGGTCCGCCCAACTGTGCAGGGCCGTCCGGCCGTAGCGGGGTGCCGGCTTGGCCCGCCCCTCGTGGAAGCGTACGTACGCCCAGTCCGCCGTCCGCCACAGCGGTGTGACGGGGCGCGAGCCGCGGTCGGCCCAGCACAGGGCCGCGCCACGCTCCACGAGCACCGTGCGCACCTCATCGCACCACCACGACGGGTGGCGCGGCTCGACGGCGACGCGCGTGCCGGCGGGGAAGCATGCGAGGCAGGCGTCCAGTGCGGCCGCGTCGGCCCGCAGCGTCGGCGGCAACTGGAGGAGGACCGGACCCAGCCTGTCGCCCAGGGAAGCGGCGTGCGTCATGAGCCGTTGCACGGGCTCGGCCGGATCCCGCAAACGTTTGACGTGGGTCAGGAAGCGACTCGCTTTGACGGCCATGACGAATCCGACCGGAGTGCGGGCCCGCCATTGCGCGAATGTCTCGGGTGCGGGCAACCGGTAGAAGGCGTTGTTGACCTCCACCGTGGGAAAGTGCCGCGTGTACTCCTCCAGCCACAGCCGCTGTGGCCGGTCAGGCGGGTAGAAGACACCCGACCAGTCCCGGTACTGCCATCCCGACGTGCCGACGAAGAGGACCATACGGTCCGCCTGCCCCGGGGCGGACTCCACCATGCCCCAGCCCCGGTTGCGGTGGGGCGTGCCCGCCCGCGGGGCTGGAGTCGTGGCGCGCGTGCGAGGCGCGGGGCGCGGTCTCGTGCCGGTGCGCCCTCGCCACGGCCCGGTCACGGCAGGGGGGTGCCGCCCGTGGCATTCATGATCTCGCCGGTGATGTAGCTCGCCTGGGGCGACGCGAGGAAGACGTACGCGGGTGCCATCTCGGCGGGCTGGGCCGGCCGGCCCAGGGGCGACTGCTTGCCGAACTCCTTCGCATCCGGCATCGTCGCGGGGATGAGCGGAGTCCACACCGGACCGGGCGCGACGCCGTTGACACGGATGCCCCGCTCGGCCAGCATCTGCGCCAGCCCGTGGGTGAAGGAGACGATCGCCGATTTGGTCATGGCGTAGTCCAGGAGGTGCGGGCTGGGCTGGTAGCCCTGGACGGACGTCGTGTTGATGACGCAGCCGCCCTTCGGCATGTGGGCGAGTGCCTTGCGGGTCAGCCAGAACATCCCGTACAGGTTCGTCTTCATCACCCGGTCGAACTGCTCCGTGGTGATCGCTTCGATCCCGTCGGGCTGGGACATCTGGTAGGCGGCGTTGTTCACCAGGATGTCGACGCGCCCCAGTTCGGTCACCGCCCGGTCGATCAGATCCGAGCACTGGGCCTCGTCGCGGATGTCGCACGCGACGGGCACCGCCGTGCGGCCCGCCTCGCGCACCAGACGGGCCGTCTCCGCTGCCTCGTCCGACTCCTCGCTCAGATGGGTGAAGACGACGTCCGCGCCCTCCCGGGCGAAGGCAAGGCACACGGCCCTGCCGATACCGGAATCGCCTCCCGTGACGACCGCCGCCCGGTCGAGGAGGAGGTCGTGACCTCGGTAGGAGGCCTCGCCGTGGTCGGGTCGCGGATCCATCTCCTCGGTGAAGCCGGGGTGGTCCTGCTGCTGGTCGGGAAAGGGAGGGCGGGGGTGTCGGGTCACGGGGTCGGGAACTGGGGAGGCTGCGTGGGACATGGGATCTCCAGGGTGCGCCCGTCCGGGCGGCGGATCGAGGAGCGGCCGCCACCGGCAGCCTGTTCTGCCTGCCTGCCCGGGACTGACGGGAAAGGGCAGCCGCTCCGCAACGACTGCGGCAAGTGGCCGGGGCTCGTCGTGAGGTGGGATGACAAGCTCAGGGTGCGCGTACCCACATCTGCCTGCATCTCACGTGGATCGCTACGTGCCGTCGGCGGCCCCGCCCACGGCACGTAGGTGGTGGAGGCCGCCGCTCCCGTCCTCGGGTCGGCCGACGGGGCGCGATGTGCACGCGCGGGGCACACTGGTGCGCAGAGGCGCCGCTGACGGGCCGCGGTGCGCGTGGTCATCGCCCCCGCCAGGGCCCCGGCCAGGGCCCCGGCCGGGCCCCGCCTCCGCCCGCAGGACGAGTAGAAGGTGGCGACTCCATGCCCGGAACGGCACTGATCGTGATCGACATGCTCAACACCTACGCCCACGAGGACGCCGAGGCCTTGGTGCCGTCGGTCCGTGACACTCTCCCCGCGATCACGACGCTGCTCGAGCGCGCGCGGGCGAGCGCGTCGCCCGTCGTGTACGTGAACGACAACTTCGGCGAGTGGCGCTCCCACCACGGGGAGATCCTGCAAGCCGCGCTGGCCGGCCGGCACTCCGAGCTGGTGAAGCCCGTGGCCCCCGACGAGAACTCGCTCTTCGTGGTCAAGGCGCGGCACTCGGTCTTCTTCGAAACCCCTCTGGCCTACCTGCTCGGCCAACTCGGGACCGAGCGTCTGGTGCTGTGCGGCCAGGTGACCGAGCAGTGCGTGCTGTACTCGGCTCTGGACGCCCACATCCGCCACTTCGAGGTCGTAGTGGCGTCCGACGGGGTCGCCCACATCGACGCGGACCTGGCCCAGGCAGCCCTGCGGATGATGCGCACCAACATGTCCGCCGTCATCTCCCCGGTGGACGACATCGCCTTCGACGCCAGACCGGCGCAGTGACGTCCGTGCCCGGGTGCGGCATGCGGCCATGGGCGGGGCGAGGCCACGGCGCCCCCGGGAAGGAGCGGCCTGTACCCGGGAAGGCGCCCGCTGAGAGCGTCCCGGCCCGGTCCGGTCCGCACACCCGCGGAGCCGGACGAGAAGCAGGACGACATGAAGGGCGACGGAGAAGCCGCCCAATGGCTCGTGGAAGCACTGTCCCGCGCCGGTTTTCCCCGCGCGGAGGTGTGGGACACCGAAGGCCACCCCGCCGTCCACGCCTGCTGGCCCGCGGCTGATCCCGAAGCACCGGTGCTGCTGGTCTACAGCCACCACGACGTCCATGCCGTCGAGCCCCCCGCATGGCAGGTCTCCGATCCGTTCTCGCCGCTCCTGAGCGACGGCCGGCTCCACGGCCGCGGTGCGTCGGACGCCAAGGGGCAGGTCATGAGCCACCTATGGGCCCTGCGCACGCATCTGGCGCGGCGCACCGCCCCGGCGGTCACCGTGAAGTACCTGATCGAGGGCGAGGAGGAAATCGGCTCGGGACGGGTACGTTCGCTGCCCCCAGGGAGGAGGGATTCACCGTCCCCGAGCGACTCTGGACACGGCCCTCCGTCGAGGTCGCCCGGCTGACGGCCGGCCGTACCGACGCCCCCGCGCTGGGCCTCATCCCCGCGGAAGCCGGCGCCGACCTCGGCCTCCCCGGGGACCGCTGGCACTGCCCGGACGAGCGGGTGGAGATCCGAGCGCTTCGCCTCGGAGTCGGCGCGCTGGCCGGGTTCCTCGGCGAACTGCCGGAGGCATGAGGGCTGAGGGCGAGGGAGGGCAGGACAGCGGACACGAGAGGACGAGAGCTCGCCGCTCGGCCTGCCCGGCGCGGGTGAAACGTTCCTGGGGTGAAGGGCACCGCCCACACGGGTGAGGGGGGCGAATTCAGCGGTGCGGAGAGCGGAGACCGGCCGCTAAAAACGGGCCCATGCATCCGTACCCGCGCCCCAGCCCGTTCCTGCGCCTGAGCCCGTTCCTGCGCCGAGCAGCCCTCGCCCTGGTTCTCGCCTTGGCCGCGTTCGCCCCACCGGCCGGCGCCGCACCTTCCGCACCTGCCCACGCGTCGAACACGCCCGACCCCGTGGTCTTCGTACACGGCTGGAACAGCGACGGATCGACCTGGAACACCATGGCCGACCGGTTTCGCTCCCACGGCTGGCCCGCCGATCATCTGGATCAGTGGACCTACCCCACGTTCCAGTCCAACGTCACGATCGCTGCCCAGCTCGCTACGGAGATCGACCGAGTCCTGGCGGCAACCGGAGCCGCCAAGGTCGATCTCGTCACCCACTCCCTGGGCGCCCTCTCCTCCCGCTACTACCTCAAGAACCTGGGCGGCGACGCGAAGGTCGACGCATGGGTCTCGCTGGCGGGCCCCAACCACGGCACCGGCACCGCTCGCTGGTGTGGCGGGCCCTCCTGCACCGAAATGCGTCCCGGGTCCGCCTTCCTCAACGCCCTCAACGCCGGCGACGAGACACCGGGCCGCGTCCGCTACGCCACGTGGTGGTCCCCGTGCGACACGATCATCAATCCCGACAGCAGCGTAGCTCTCGTCGGCGCGGTGAACACGCAGGCCCCCTGTCTGCTCCACACCGCCTTCCCCGCGGACGCGCACATCTACGCGGGTGTCCAGGCACACATCAGCTGATGTCCACGCCCTGGCCGGACCGTCACGGATCATCGGCCGTAGTCACGGCCATCGCGGTCGACGCACGAGGTGCCCCCGGTGTCAGGCGATGCCGACCACGAAGGAAGCCCGGTATCCCGCCCCGTCCACGACCGGGCGCAGGGTCAACGAGCGGCCCTTGGCTTCGAAGCGGTCGTCCCGGGTGTTGGGGTGCGCGGGTGCTTCCCGCCGGGAGTACGGCTCGCGTGCGAACACCGACAGCAGTAGTTCCTCCGGCAGGAACAGTTGGGAGGAGGACTGTGTGTGCGCGTCGGGGCGGACCTTGAAGTGGACGTGCGGTGCCACGTGGGCGTACCAGCCGGGAACGATCGTACGGAAGGTCAACTTGCCGGCCGCGTCGGTGACCTGGGTACCGCGCAGGAAGGTCTTGCCGTCCGCCGAGTACCTGCCCAGAGCGTCCGCCTGCCAGACGTCCACGGCAACGTTGCTCATCGGCCGGCAACCGTGCGCGGTACTCACCACCGTCAGGTCCAGGCGCAACGGGACGCCCTTGCGGTCCTCGACGATGTGCGAACGGATCTGGGCGTCGGGTACGTAGTAGGGGCCCTCGCCGGTCTCCGGGACCAGGACGCACAGGGGTGCGGCGCCGCCCGGTGAGGCGGAGTCGCCAGCGCCGACCGCGACGGCCGGCGCGGGCACGGGTTCGGACGTCGCGGCCCCGCCGAGGCGCGTGGAGCAGGCCGTCGCCAGAGCCGCGAGTCCGGCCGTGCTGAGGGTGAGCAGCGTTCGGCGACCGATCCCGCGGGAGACGTCGTCGTTCATGGTGGCCTTTCGGACGGCGGTCACGGCCCCCCTCGTCCACCGTCCCGCCAGCCCGTCGTGCCGATCCACCGACACGCCCTGCACACCACCCGAATGCCTTCCCGGGGACCATGCTGCGCGCCGCCTGGGCTCGCACGGCCACGGCCACGGCCCAGCCACGCCCGTGCCCACGCCCCCCGCCCCCGCCCCCGCCCACCGGACACCGACGCGTCCGCAGGGCTGTCGGGCGCCTGTCGGTGGTGACCGCTGTCTGTCGGTGGTCTGGCGGTGCACGCTGCGACCTTGGGTGGGTTGGTGCTCGCCAAGAGCACGCTGCCCCGCGCGCAAAGGAGCCCGTCATCGTGTCTTCCGCATCCCAGAGCCGGCCGTGGGACGTACACCGGCTGCCGTCCGTCGAGGGCAGGACCTTCCTGGTCACCGGGGGCAACGCCGGGATCGGCTACTTCGTCGCGGAACAGCTCGCCGCCACCGGCGCCGTCGTCGTCATCGGCTGCCGGGACGCCGTGAAGGCCGACGCCGCCATGGCGTCGATCCGCTCGCGCGTCCCCGGCGCGCACGTACGGCACCTTCGACTCGACCTCGCCGATCTGTCGTCCCTGGAGACCGCCGCGCAGGAGCTGGACGTCGATCGTCTCGACGCGGTGGTCTACAACGCAGGGGTCGCGCTCGACGACCCGCCGCGTCGGGAGAGCCGGGACGGACACGAGCTGATGTTCGCCACCAACCACCTCGGCCACTTCGCACTCACCCAGCGACTGGCCGCCCTGCTGTGCGCCGCACCGGCAGGCCGCATCGTGACCGTGGGCAGTTTCGCGGCGCGGTCCGAGCGACTGGACCTAGACGATCTGCAGTCCACCCGGGAGTACCGGCCCAAGCGGACCTACGGCCGATCGAAGCTGGCGCAGATGTATTTCGCCTTCGAACTCGATCGCCGCCTGCGTGCCGCGGCCGGCACCGTGCTCAGTGTGGTGGCCCACCCCGGCGGCGCACTGGACTCCCTCACACCGTCCCGGCCGCCGGTCCGCGTGACCACCCCCGGCGAGCGCTTGCGCGCCCTGCCCGCAGGGATCCTGCTCCAGGGCAAGGACGCCGGAGCACGGCCCGTCGTCCGTGCCGTCCTCGACCCGCACGTCCAGGGAGGGCAGCTGTGGGGGCCGAGGGTCTTCGGCCTGCGGGGCACACCACGGCGTGAGCCCGTCCCTCCCCACATGGCCGATCCGGCTGTCGCCGCCCGCCTGTGGACCGCCAGCGGTGAGCTGGCCGGCACCGATCCGCACCTCGGCTTCCGGTAGGCGCCCGGCCACGTTGGTGCCCGGGCAGCCGCCCGGCCGCCGCCGCGGACGGCCGGCTGTCGCCGTGAGTCTCCGTAGGGTGCGGATGCGATCACGGGCCCGAGGCGGTGAGCTGGGGGTCCGAGAACGAGTGGAAGGCCGTGAGGGACGTGGCGCGACCGGTGTGGGCTGGGAATCTTTCGTTCGGGCTGGTCAGCCTGCCCGTGGGCCTCTACACGGCGACCGACAGCCATACGGTCCACTTCCACCAGCTCCAGCGCGGCACCTCCGACCGGATCCGCAACCGGCGGGTGAACGAGCGCACCGGCGAGGAAGTCGAGCTCGACGACATCGTCAAGGGCTACGACGCCGGCGGTGAGTACGTCCTGGTCGAGCCGAAGGAACTCGACGAGATCGCCCCGGGCCGCTCCCAGTCCCTGGAGATCGCCGGGTTCGTCGACCTGGACGAGGTCGAGCCGATCTTCTTCGACAGGACCTACTACCTCGGGCCGCGCGGCAAGGGTTTCGAGAAGGTCTACAGCCTCATGGAGCAGGCCCTCGCGAAGGCGGGGAAGGCCGGGATCGCCACTTTCGTGATGCGTCAGCACGAGTACCTCGTCGCGCTGAAGGCCGAGGACGGCCTGTTGACCCTGCACACACTCCACTGGGCCGACGAGATCCGGAACCCGAAGGACGAGATCGACAACCTGCCCGGCAAGGCGAAGGCCTCGGCCAAGGAACTCCACATGGCCGAACAGCTCATCGAGGCCCTCTCCATGCAATGGGAGCCCGACCGTTTCCACGACACCTTCCAGGAGAAGGTCGCCGCCCTGATCCAGGCCAAGCAGGCGGGCGAGACCGTCGAGAAGGCCGAGCCGGCAGCCGAGCCCACCGGAGCCGTCGACCTCATGGAAGCCCTTCGCGCCAGCGTCGACCGCGCCCGCGGCCCCCGATCGGCCGGGGGAGACAAGGCCTCGACCGCACGGGGCCGGACCGCCGGTTCCGGCGCGGGGCACGAGAAGAAGCCGACGGGCAAGAAGCGCGTCCACTCCGCACCGAAGAAGCAGGACCTCGGAAACCTGACGAAGGCCGACCTCTACAAGAAGGCCGCCGCGGCCAACGTCCCCGGCCGCTCCCACATGACCCGCGAGGACCTGGTAGACGCCCTGAAGCACGCCTCATGAGCCACCGCCACCCGCCGAGGACGCCTACCAGGCCGCCCACCAGGCAGGTGCCGACGACGCGAACCGGGGCTCTCTCAGGCCGGCCGGAACGCGTAGACGTACATCCCCCGGTCCCCGCCGACCGCGAGTTCGCCGCCATCGGGGTGCCAGCTGCACGTGCGCAGCGCGCCCTCCGTCCGCTGTGCGGCCACCAGTTGCCCGCCGGCCCGGTCCCAGACCCGGACCGTGGCATCGTCGCCCACTGAGGCGATCCACCGTCCGTCGGGGGAGGCGGCCACCGATCGCACGGGCCGGGAGCTGCCGGTGGGCAGTGCCCGGTACGCGCCTGTCCGAGCATCCCAGAGCCGTACGGTCCCGTCGTGCCCCGCACCGAACAGCCAGCGACCGTCCGACGTCAGGGACAGGGCCAACACCGCGCCGCGACCCCCGTGGAGCCGTACCGTCCGGGTCCGGCTGAACAGGTCCCAGATCCACACGTCGCCGTTCGCCTCGCCGGTCACCAGGCAGGAGCCGTCCGCGAACAGCAGGACCGCGTGCGCCTCGCTCTGCGTCTCGAGGTCGGCGAGCAGCTCGCCCGACACGGGGTTCCACAGCCGCACGGCCTGGCCCGCCGCGGTGGCCAGCCGACTGCCGTCCGGCGCCACGTCCAGCGCGTTGACCGCGCTCTGCCAGTGCCGAACGGCCGACAGCGAACGGTACGTTCCGGATCCGGCGTCCCCTATCGACACGTCGCCGTTCGTCGCCCCGCGCGCCAGCCAGGATCCGTCGGGGGCGAAGCACAGTGAGGTTCCGCCCGACCAGCCCGTGCTATGGGATGTCGCGGTCACCGTCCCGTCATTCGCTCGGTGCAGCAACACCTCTCTGACGAACCTTCGGTTCTCCAGGGGGGCCCTGTCGTCGTCCCCCGTCGAGGCGAGCCGAGCGCCGTCCGGGGCGTACGCGACGGCGAGCACCTTCCGGGTCAGGTGGCGTTCGGCCGCGTCCCCCGGCCGACTGACCGCGGTCTCCCACACGCGCAGCGCGCCGAACGGTCCGACGGCTGCGAGCAAGGAGCCGTCCGGGGAGATCACGAGGGTGCTGACGGTGCCGGTGTGGCCCAGCAGGACCGAGCGGGGGCGCCCGTCCGGCAGGTCCCACAGCCGTACCGGTCCGTCGGTACCGGCGGTCGCGCACCAGGAGCCGTCCGGCGCGACGGCCAGGCGGACGACGGGGCCGGCGTCGCGGGTGATGACGTGGGAGTCGTCCTCGTAGAGCCGCGGGGGCAATACGCCGAGGATCCACCAGCGGCGGACCACGCCCTCGCCGTCCGCGGTGATCAGGGAGCGGCCGTCCGCGGAAAAGGCGGCGGTGCACCCGGCCGCCGCCCGGCTCGCCCGGATGCGTGTCAGGCGCCTGCGGGAGGTCATGTCCCACAGCGCGAGCCACCCGCCGTGTTCGCAGGCCACCAGCCTGTGGCCGGTCGGCGAGGCGGCGAGCGTGTCCGCGGGGCCGTCGCCGCCGGAGCGACGTGCGAGGGCCGCGACCGTGCTGCCGTCCGCCACGCACAGGTACCCGTGTCGCGTACGCGCTCCGTACCAGCGGCCATCAGGGGCGGCGGCCAGCCGACGGAGCCGCTCGGGGGCGGTGAACAGCGGAACGGCCTGGTCCGGATGCAGTGGGTCCGCCCGCAGCGCGGTCCGGCCCGAGGCGATGATCAACGCCCCGTCCGCCGGGTCGGCCAGGAGGGCGTCCGTGCCGTCGGGGAAGCGGTGCCGGGCGAGGATGGTGCCCGTACGCGCCTCCCGGACGACCACCTCACCGGTGGCATCGCACGTCGCCACCCACGCTCCGTCCGGGCCCGCCGCGACGGAGAGCACCGGCTGCTCGAGGTCCCCCGGCCAGGAGAGGTCGCGGGGCAGCGCCGGGTCCGGTGTGTCGGGCAGTGGCCAGTGGTTGGCGAGCAGCGGCCGCAGGCCGGGTTCGTCGGCCTGACGGAGGGATATCTGCCGGGCCCAGTGGGCGAGACCGGCCAGGCGGCTGTGCAGCACGGCGGTCAGGATCCGGGCCGGCTCGACGGGGGAGAGCAGGTGGGCGATCCGGCTGAGGTCACGGGCGAGTGCGGCCGCGCCGTCCGTGGGGATGCGAGCGAGGTCCCCCCAGGGCGCGGAGGGGCCGCGCTGGTGGAGGCGTGCCTCCACCCACCGGAGGTCTCCGGCGATCCGTTCGGCCCGCCCGGTCTCGCCCGCCGCCAAGAGGTGCTCGATCAGGTGGTCCAGCACATATCCGTTCCCGGCCGCCGCCTCGAGCGTCCTGGCCATGTCGGTGTCGGGTTCGGTTCCGTCGCCGCGGCGGCGGCCGGGCCGCGGCGCCAGATTCCGGCCGGATGTCGTCGAACCACCGGGCGGAGCCGCGTCCCGTAGGACCGCCGCCACCAGGGTCGCGTTCAGCTCGCCCAGAGCGACGGCACCCAGTTCGCCGCGGAGGTAGTCGCGCAGCACGTCGTGGAGGACGATCCGGCCGCCGTCCCCGGGCCCCAGCGTGATCAGTGAGAGCCGGTCGAGGTCCGCGCACAGGTCCCGGGAGCGGGTCTCGGTCAGGCCTGCGGTGGCGTCCCACAGCCGTACCACGAGCGGTACGGGGATGGACTCGTCCTCCACGAAGACGCCGAGTTCGGCGAGCCGTCGGGCGCCGCCGTCCGGGAGCAGGGTCGTCGCCGCCTCGACGGTCGCCCGCACCGCCCGGGACCGGCGGGCGGGGTCGTCCAGGTCGAGCTGCAGGGCGGGGGCCTCTCCTGCGGCCGGGCCGCTCGTGCGCAGGTCCTCCAGTGCCTCGGCCGCCGCCGTGGCGGCGGCGGCGCCGGTGGCGGTCCGCCGGACGATCAGACGGTTCGTCAGCCGCAGCAGCAGCGGCCACCGGCCGGTGGCGCGCAGCAGTCCGGCTACCGTCTCCTCCGGCAGTTCGGGCAGGTCTCGGGTCAGGACCTCACGGGCCTGCTCAGACGTCATCTCGTCGAGCCGTACCCGCTTGGCGCCGTCGGGGAGGGTGGCCGGCACGCGGGTCGTGACCAGCCGTACGCAGTTCCGGCCGCCGCGCAGGAAGGGGGCCAGTTGTTCCGGCTCCCACACGTCGTCCACGACCAGGAGGGTGCGGGGGCGCTGGTCCAGCAACCGCCCCAGGTGGTCGCCGGCGCGGTCGGGATCCTCGAAGGCCGTGGAATCACCGGTGATGAAGGCCGTGGCCTCCACCACCTTGGCCGCGATCGCGGAGCGGCCGCGGACGTCCCGGCCGATGGTGACGGTGTAGACGCGGCCGCGGAACCGGCGGCGGACCCGCCGGTGGGCGCAGACGAGCGCGGCGAGGGTGGTCTTTCCGAAGCCGCCGGCCCCTTCGAGGGCCGTGGTGATCCCCACCGCGCCGGCGCCGCGCCCGCAGACGGCGGCGACGGCTCGGCGGGTCTCCGAGCGGTCGACGACCCACGCCGGGACGACGGGCGGCCCTGGCGGCGGCGGGTCCTGGGCGGCCCCGGCGGGTTCCCGGCCCAGCAGGACGGCGGCCACGGCCAGGACCACCGCACCGGCTCCGAGCCCGCCGACCCAGGGCCAGGGCTCGGCCCGGATGACGTCGAGCGGGCCGGGCCAACGGTCCTGCGAGGTCGCGGCGTTGGCCGCGAGCGAGGCCAGCACGGCGACCACCGCCGCCACGGCCGCCGCCAGGCAGATCGCCACCGTTCTTGCCACGTGCCGCATCCCTGTACCCCCTTCGCAGCGGAGGCTACCGCCGCGTGCGGAGGGGTGCGAGCGAGGGGGTGTGGCGCAGGGGGTGTGGCACAGCTCCAGGCGGTTGCAACTGCGGGTGCGGGTGCGGGTGCGGGTGCGGGCATGCCGGGCCGGGCCGGGCCGGAGGACCAGTGCGGGGTCTGCGGCTCCTGTAGCGTGCCGGGATGGAAAAGACTGTCACGTATCTGGAGATGACCCATCGCGGTGAGCTGCGGCCCGGGCGGGTCGTGCCGTCGTTGGGGCTTCGGCGCGAGGCGGGACTGTCGGCGCTGGTTCGCTCGGTGCAGGCTCGGGTCGGAGAGGCCTACGGGTGGCGCAGTTCGATGCGTTCCGACCAGGAGTGGCAGGAGGTGGCGCAGGCACACCCGCACCGCCAGTACTGGCTGCTCGAGAGGGACGGCGAGACGGCGGGGATCGCCGCGCTGGAACCCCAGCCGGGCGGAGACGTGGAGATCCGCACCTTCGGACTCCTGCCGGAGTACGTCGGCCGGGGTCTCGGTGGGCACGCCCTGACGCTGGCGCTGCGGCAGGCCTGGGCGACTGAACCGTTGGAAGCGGAGACCGTTCGCAGGGTGTGGCTGCACACCAACTCCAACGATCACCCGAGTGCGCTCCTCAACTACCAGCGCCGGGGCCTGCGCGTCTACCGCGTCGAAGGAGAGGGGTAGTGCGATGACTCCTCAGGCCGTCGCTTTCGCTGAGGAGTTGTTCTCGGCCGACACCGATGGGGCGCAGCGGTGACGTAGGCGAGAGCGGTCGGGACGGCCAGGTCGTCGAGCTCCACCGCGTGGCGCGGTTGAGGTTCAGTGTGCTGGCATGACGGTGGAGAACGTTCGCTTTTCACCTTCCGCGTGAAATCGATTTCATACATAACTGCCACGATGGGGCGCCAGACCGCCGGACAGCCGGACAGGCGTCGACACCTTGGGCGTCCAGGAGGGCCTTGCCGAGGGAGCATCGCCTCCCGTGAGGCCCGCGTCAACCCCTGTGGCGCTTGGCAAGTCCCCAACTAGGTGCGCACGACACGGGTTTGCACAGGACGCTGACGTGTACATGACGGTTGTGTACGTTGCGTATGAAATCGATTGCAGCCTCTCACAGGACACCGCGGTGCGGGCCAGCCCGGTCCCCGCCCCAGCCCGGTGCGCGGACCGGTCCGGTGGGCTTATTGTCCGCTCCGGCCCGCTCGGGCGCCTGGCCTCGGAGGATGGGATCGGCGGTCCCGCCGGTGGCGCGTTCGCCGCTCCCGAACACCACCGTGCGCCGGGCCGTCGACCCTTGCACGACCCCACCGCGGGGGGAAGAGTCCGAGCCCAGCACCGCAGCGCGTCGGACCGATCCGCGAAGCGTCTCCGGAGGAGCTCGAGTATGAACCGATCGCATGCCAAAGCCTGGTTGTCCGCCCTCGTCTCGGCCGTGGCCGCCGTGGGGGTGGCGTTGGCCCCCGTACAGACGGCGCATGCCGACCCCGCCGGTGTACAGCGCACCCTCGACTGGGAGCAGTCCGCAGACCGCACCCTCCCCGCCGCGGCGCCCCCGAACTTCAACAAGCACTGGGCGACGGCTTACGGCGCGACCGACGTCACGTCACCCGTCCGGGACGGCTCCCACGCCGCCCGGTTCGAGCTCCGCAAATCCGACCCGGTCGTCTCCAGCAGCAAACGTGCCGAGGTGTCGCAGCGGGACGAGCAACCCGCTGGCGCGGAGCGCTGGTACGGCTTCAGCATCAACCTGCCGTCGACCTGGGTGGCCGACACATCCGCCGAGATCGTCAGCCAGTGGCACCAGTGCGACTCGGGCTGCCCCGGCGGTTCTCCGCCTCTGGCCCTGCTCACCGACGAGGGCCGCTGGAAGATCGACTTCCGTGGCGAGACGATCGACCTGGGTCCGTACACGACGGGAGTCTGGGCCGACTGGGTCTTTCACGTGACCTGGCGTACGGACAGCACCGGCCTGCTCCAGGTATGGAGGAACGGTGAGCGGGTCGTGCACCGCACGGGGGCGACGCACGGAGGGGGGCCGCGCTCGCCGTACTTCAAGTTCGGCATCTACAAGTGGGACTGGAACACCGGCGCCCCCTCCACCACCACGGAGCGGGTCATGTACTACGACGCCCTGCGACTGGGTGACGAACGAGCCGTACACCAGGACGTCTCCCCGCAGCGGACCTGCACGCGGCCGGTCACGCCGACAGCCGCCTCCGCCTCCACGTACGAGCCGACCAACCCGCCGTCCCATGCCGTCGACGGCGACCTCGGGACACGCTGGTCCGGCCAGGGCTTCGGGGCGGCGCTCGTCATCGACACCGGCGCGGTCCGACAGCTCTGCGGCGCGACCACGGCCTGGCACCGCGGTGACCTCAGGTGGAACGACTACACGGTCCACGTCTCGCCGGACGGCGTCACGTACACCAAGGCCTGGGAAGGTCGCAGCTCGGGGACGACCCTGTCACCCGAGACCGTGCTGTTCGGCCAAGGGTCGCTGGACGCGCGCTACGTGAAGATCTCGTTCTGGGCGAATCCGGAGAACGACTGGGCGAGCGTGACGGAGGCCCGACCCCTGGGCCTGTAGGACATCGCGCCTCGGGCGCGGGAGGCCCGCACCGTGTCCGGTGGCCGCCATGTGGCGGCCACCGGACACGGTGCCCCGGGCTGCGGGTGGACGCTGGACGCCCTCCGTGCGCTCCGGCGTACTGGAACGTTCCGCGGATCGCGCCGGGCAGCTCCGTGCGGGGTGCGCCAGCGGCTCCGCGCGGGTACGCGCACCGTCGACAAGATCAGCCCGCGTCCGACAGGACCCGGCCCAGGACATCGGGGGACCGCGCATCTGCCAGGGGCGGGGATCTGGGACGCACCGAGGCGTCGGTTCCACTTCAAAAATCGAACACAGTGGCGAATAAAATGACGACCGAGGCTTCAACCATCTCCGGATGGCCTCATCGGGTTCCTCGCGGAAGGCGGGTCGGCGTCGGTCGGACGGTTGAGCGGGGTGGAGGGCGCCGGGCCGGTCGAGTCGCGGCCTCGGGGGCCAGGGGAGGGGTGCGGTCGAGGTCGCGGATGTGGACGTGGCCGAGGGGGCGGCCGCGCGTGGGGTCGGCCGGGCCTGACGGTTGGCCGCAGCTGTGGGCCTGTCGGGGCCGGGCGGATTCGCCAGAGCGCTATGTCCCCATTACGTAGATATGGTGGGAGGATGATCGAGTCCGGACGGCCGCGGCTCCGTCGGCGCCCCGGCCCGGGAAGACTTGTGCGGCTGTCGCCGGTGATTCTGACCGTCGTGATCGCCAGCCTGGCCTACGCCACGCCGCCGGAAATGGCCTTCAGCCGGCTCCTGCCCGCGGCGCCGGCGCTGGCCGCCGCCATGTGGCCGGTCCTGCCCACGGTCCTGCTCGGCACGGTCTGCCTCTTCCTGATGATCGGTCTCGGTCTGGTCTTCCCCGATCTGGGTACCTGGTGGACGGCTGCGGGAATCATCGCGGTCACGGTGGCCGCCGCGTACGGAAGCCACGTGCGGCTCCAGCGCGAGCGCACCCTCTTCCAGGTACGGCTCGTCGCCGACGCGGCGCAGCAGGTGGTGCTGAGCCCCATGCCGCACCGCGTACGGAACATCGAAATCGAGTCGCTGTACCTCGCGGCCGCGGCGGAGGCCAGCATCGGCGGGGACTTCTACGAGGTGGTCGACACGCCGTACGGGGTGAGGCTGCTCATCGGTGACGTGAGAGGCAAGGGCCTGCCGGCAGTGGGGGCGGCCGCGGCCATCGTCAACGCCTTCCGGGAGGCGGCCTACGGTGAGGCCGACCTGGTCGACATCGCACGCAGGCTGGACACGAGCAGCACCCGCTACAACGCCGCCTTTCCCCCCGACGGGCCCATGGAGCGCTTCGCCACGGCCCTTCTCGCCGAGATCCCGCGCGAAGGCAGACGTATCGACATCCTCAACTGCGGACACCCGCCCCCACTGCTGCTGACCCGCAGGAAACTCCGTGTCCTCGAGGCCGTCACTCCCTCGCCGCTGCTCAGCCTCGCAGGGCTGATCGGTGATCACTACAGCGTCGACACCTTCGACTTCGGCCCCGGTGACCTGCTGCTCCTCTATACCGACGGGATCGCCGAGGCCCGCGCCCGCGACGGCGAGTTCTTCCCACTGGCAGCTTGGATGCGCGGACAGCCCCCGACGCCGCCCCGCGAACTGCTCACGGCGCTGCACCGCGACCTCCTCCGCTACAGCAGGGGGCGCCTTGACGACGACATCGCCGCCCTCGCCGTACGCCTGGGTGAGCCCTGAGGAACGGTGTCCGGTGAGCGGAGGTCGGCCGGGGCCGGGGTGGGGGAGGGGGAGGATCGAGCTGACGAGTGCGGCTCCGCACCGGCTCGCCGCGAAGCGGCGCGCCCCCGGCCTCCGGGTGCCCGTGCCGCTGCGCCGCTTCGGGGAGGAGGCCCTCGTCGCCGGAACCGATTATCTTCCCGCCACGCTCTCGGAAATCTATTACGGTCAGAGTAGACATTCGGCGGTGAGGTGGGTATGGTTTCTCTCGTAACGCAGAGAGACCGCAGGGCCCGGCAGATACGAACTGCCGGGCAGCAGTACCGGCAATACCCGTAATTGCAGTGTGTTGGACGGTGCGGTGGTGGAGTTCCGAAGCCAGAGCGGTTGCAGGACGGCGACGGAGCTGACGACCGGACCGGGGGGCCCGCGGTGATCAGGGGCCGCCACGAGCGGTAGCGCAGTGGGCAACGCCCAGCAGTGAAGTGGTGTGAGTGGTACCCGGTGAAGGCGTCGGCTGCGGGCGCGCGCATCGGAAGTTCGGCAGTGGGGTTCCAAGCCAGAGCAGACGCACGACGGGCGACGGGGCTGGCTGCCGAAGAGTGGCGCTGTCACAAGCCACCCGCAGTACGCGACATGAGTAGAACAAAGTTCGCGGTATCAGCACCAGCAAGACGCAGTTCCAGTTTCCGTTCGGTAAATGAGTGATCCAGAGGGACGAACGGAGGAGTTGGCCGCCATCAGGATCGCCCGGGTCGAGCGCTGAGCCCGGGTACCGCAGGACATCGATAGTGAGGTGGTCTCCGGTCAAGCAACCGCGATCCCCGCACCCCCGACAGAGGTCAGGTCGGGTGGGCGGAAACAGAACGCCGGCACGGCACGAGGGCCGGCAGATGGTGTAGCAGTTCCTTCGGGGCCCGGGTGCGGACACGCACCCGGGCCCCTCCGCGTGTACTTGGAAGTCGCCCGCCCATGCCGCCGAAGCGGCCGACGCCACCGCCCGAGACGTGGCCGAGCCGCCACCGCGCTACGGAGCGCCGGCTTCTGGCTGCTGGCCGTGCCGGGGGTGGTGTTTCTCCGGCCGGGTGTGGTGTGCCAGCGTAGGCGTCATGAGCAATGATCACGGGAGGGACGCGGCGCTGGCGCGAGCGGTGTTGCTGAGGGGACAGGGCCAGGCCGGACAGGCCCGGGAACAACTGGCGGAGCTGGTCGAGCGGTACCCGAGAGACGCCGAGATCGCTTATCAGACCGCCTGGGCGCACGACGTTCTCGGCTTGGAGGCGGAGGCCGTTCCGTTCTACGAGCGGGCTCTGGGTGGTGCGGGACTCACACAGGAGGATCGTCACGGGGCCTTCCTCGGGCTGGGCAGCACTCACCGGGTCCTGGGCCGGTACGGGGCAGCTGTACAGACGCTGCGTCGCGGGCTAGAGGAGTTCCCCGACGACCCGGCGCTGCAGGCCTTCCTGGCCATGGCGCTCTACAACGTCGGCGAAGACCGCGAGGCGGTCCGACTGCTGCTGCTGACGCTGGCGGCCACCAGCGGTGACCGCCGGGTACGGGACTACAGGCGGGCGATCGAGCACTACGCCGACGATCTGGACGGCGTGCAGCAGACGACCGATGAGCCGCAGTAAAGGGAAAGGTGAGGGGGATGGCCCGTCTCCGTGCCCTGATCGGAAACGGCTTGGTCGGCCGTTGTCAGGCCGCGATGATGCCTCTGTTTCCCAGGCGGAGGACGATTGTCCGTTCTCGGGGTGTGCGGGATGCGGTGCCGAGCTGACCTCGGCCGTACGGAAACGGGGTGCAGCTCCCCGTGCTCATGGAGTCGGGGACGTTCGCCGTGGATCCGGAGCCCGCGGGGCCGCCGGCGGAGGTGGAAGGCGATCCATCCGGACGAGGCGGCCGCCCGCGGTGTCTACGCTCCGGTCCACGCCCGACCCGGACGGGTCCACGCGACACCCATCGAGGCCACTCCGCGGAAACTGGCCACAGCCGCGTGCGCAAGAACGTGATCGAACGCCGTTCCGTCAAGTCATCGACGGGAAGGACGGCCCTTCCGTCCCCAGCTCCGCTGGACGTGTTATTCCTAAGCCTTCCGGGGTAGGCGCGCGGTTAACCTCGCGTAGGTCCCTTCACATGGTTTGGGGTGGTTATGCCTCGTCAGGCGCGGCCGCATGTCGGCCTGCTCACGGCTGTTCTCCTGGTGGATGGCCTTGCAAACGGTCCGAGGAAGACGTGAAACGCGACAGCGAGTGCAGAGCCGTGTCGGGTAACTGGGTGTCCATCGACGACGGGATCACCGTCACCGGTGCCGGGAAGCCCGGCGCCGCCCCTCAGGCCGAAATGACGAAGTTCATCGAGATGCTGGAGACGTACCCCTCATGACCCTCCCGCAGCCAGACGCTGCCCCGCGCCCCGGCCATGCCGGCAGTCCCAGCAGCTCGGTACCCCTGACCGCCCATGTGAAGGCCGGGTCCGGCGGGGTGATGACAGACGAGGTCGGTGTCATCACCGGCGACGTCACCCTGACCACCGAGGTCGGTCCGGACAACAGTGTGCAGGTCCGGATCCAGTACACCGGCGCGGAGGAGTGGTACACCCTCACAGGCAGTCCGGCCCCGCTTCCGCGAGGAGGTCTTGCCGTGTTCCACGAACGCGTCGTCGACGCCGTAAAGGCGGGCGGTGCAGCCGAAGTCCCGCGCACCACTCCTTAGCTACCCGGCCTGCCTGCCCCGACGGCCAAGCCACGCCAGCATCCATGTCGTGCGTCCTCGGCCGACGGACAACCCGTCACGGTCTGAGCGAGGGGCGTGGTGAACAGGCGAAGAAGATCGGCAACCGACCCGCCCGGCACAGTCGGTTCTGCGTGGGTCTGTCATTGGACCCGAAAGGCCGCACCCCCCTACCGGGCCCCGATTGCATTCGCTTCGCGGCAGCGAGGTGGGTGTCAGCGGCAATTTGCCTGGCGGGCTGCGGTGCAGGTCAGCGGAATCCTCTGCTGGTGGCTGGCCGGGTATCAAGGCCTCCAGCTGGCTTCGGTGCTCTGCCCGGCAAGGGGGGTTTGGTCGGTTGGATCATCGGGCGGGTGGTGAAGGTCGGAGTCGGTGCCCCGCCGTCTCCGATTCCGGAGGTTCGGACCGCTCCGATCATTGTCCGGACGGGTATGGACGCGGTCACGCGGTGTGAGATTGGGGGCCTCTGCTGGTGACACGCCCCATAGGGCCTACGTCACATACGAACCGACCTAGTAGCTCCTCGAGGCCCGGTTTGTCTTCGTGTGCACCTGCTCCCAGCTGCACGGATCCTGGCAGCTGCGCTCTAGCCCGCAGCGTGCTCCTTTCCGAGGCTCCTTAGTAGGAGGGGTCGTTGCCAGCGTCGTGTGGGCCTGGCAGCTTGGTTGATGTCGCCGGGCGGCACGGGTGCTTCACCCGCCGCCGACGAACCCCTCTCCTGTGTGTGAGTGGCTCACGCATGTCTACGGCATGCCGCGACTGCCTCTGCCGCCTTCGAAAGGTTCATCCGTGTCTCGTTCGGTCATCCGTCGTATCGCCGCTTCCAAGAAGACCCTCGCCGGTTCCCTCGTCGCCCTGGGCGTCGCCGGCAGCATGCTCGCCACGGTTCCCGCCCAGGCGGCTCCGATGGACGCGAAGGCGATCGCGCACCGGATGATCAAGGACCCGGCCCAGTTCGCCGCCTTCGACAAGATCATTTCGCACGAGAGCGGCTGGAACCACACCGCGACGAACTCCTCCTCGGGCGCCTACGGCCTGGTCCAGGCCCTGCCGGCCTCGAAGATGGCCTCGGCGGGCTCGGACTGGAAGACCAACCCGGCCACCCAGATCAAGTGGGGCCTGGACTACATGAACTCCCGCTACGGCAGCCCCGTCGGCGCCTGGAACTTCTGGTCCGCCAACCACTGGTACTAAGCCACCAGCAGGCAGCCACCACCACAGCAGGGGGCGGGCAGCAGGCGCACGAAAACGCTCGGCAGGGACTTTCCCGCCGGGCGTCTTCGCGTGTGCAGCCGCCGAGCTCACGGAAAGCGCCCCTCACTCCCAGTGCAGCCCGGAAACGTCATGTCCCCGCTCGCTCTCCGCCGCTATTGCAGGTTCCGACAGGGGAACCGGGAGCCACGGCTGTGATGGATGGGGCTGGTCCGAGGCAGGTAGCGCATGCCGCCGTAGGCGTCATGAGGGGCGCCGACGCGGCGGCGCTGTCGCAGAGGAAGCCGATGACCGCGGCGACTCCTCGGGGCACCGGTCCGCCTGAGGGAACCTGACCGACGAGCTGCTTCCTGGTGTTCCGCGCCTAGCCCGTTCCCGCAGGGCCGGAGGGTACAGTCGGCCTGGATCCACACCCGAATCCTGGGCGCGACGGCGGCGACGCGGGCGGACCCCCGCCGCACTCGAGGCGCCGCCGCGTGAGTGCGGTTCTTGTCCGACGTCATGCAACGCCACCCGTCGTGTCATCGAACGCAGCCGAAGGTGTTCTCCATTCCGAGCGTGCCAGGATGCCGGGGACACGGCCGCCAGCACGTCGGCAGGCAGGGAGCCAGCCATGATCAGCGGTGCACATGTCATCCTTTACAGCCAGGACGCCGAGGCGGACCGCGCCTTCATCCGTGACGTCCTGGGCTTTCCCGGCATCGACGCGGGCGGCGGCTGGCTGATCTTCAAGCTGCCCCCGGCCGAAGTGGCCGTCCACCCGGCCGAAGGCCCGCCCCAGCACGAGTTCTTCCTGATGTGCGACGACCTCGATTCCCAGCTCGACGAGTTCCGCGCGCAAGGCGTCGAGATCACCCGCCCGGTCACCCAGCAGCGCTGGGGCAAACTGACGGCGATCCAGCTCCCCAGTGGCGCCGAACTCTCGCTGTACGAACCACTGCACCCCGTCACTCACAGCCTGTGACCGCGTGCCACGCCCTCGCGAGGCACGAGACGGTCGCCTTGGTCGTCGCTGGCATTCTCCTCGACCGGTGCAAAGTCGTGGCGCGGGTCCGGCGCGAGGCGCGGTCCGGGCGCTCGAGGAGCTGACCCGCGACGACACGATGGCTAAGGCACAGGCCCAGGCCGATGCCGACGACGGCCTGTAGAAGTCGCGCATGACGTTGAAGTGCTCCAGCAAATACGCCCTCAGATCGCCTGCGATGTACCCCCCTGGTCGATCAAGGACTCGGCGGCACGCTCGTCGGCCGTCCGGCCGTCCGGCCGGCACGCCGACAGGAAGGACGGGCATGTCCATGCAGCTCCGCCGGGCTGGCGCCGGGCGTGGGTACAGGGCGCGGGCGGCGCGCCCGGGGAGCGCTACCAGCACGCCGTGCACGGGTTGGTCCGAGGCACTCCCCTCGGCCCCACCGAGGAGTTCGGTTAGGGTCTCGCCGAGTTCTCTTGCCGCGCGGGGGCTGAGACGCAGCTGGCGCAGTGTCAGGTGGGTCGTCTCGGCGGGTGAGCGCTCCACCTCCCGGGCAACCGCGGCGAGCGTTGCGGCAGTACCTGTCGTTCGGGTTCAGGGACGACCATGTGGTGGGCCGTGCACAGGTAGTTGTGCTCGGTACCGCGCGGACCTGCCGGGTCTCGGTGACGCGTACCAGTCCGGCTTCGCGGAGCAATTTGAGGTGGTGGGCCACGTCGCTCCTCTTCGCGTCGAGCTGAGCCGCAATCGGGCTGACGGTGGAGGGCTGTTGGCCCAGCGCGAAGAGCAACTGCTGATGCAACGGGTACGAGAGCGCCGCGAACTGCTACGGAGTTCCGATCTCCAGGCATCCTCGGGAGGCGGGACGTCGGAAGGCTGGTCGCGCATACCGGAATGGTTTCAACTTGCTTGACGCTTTCGAAAGGGCGGTGTTCTACTCCCCGCCATGACGACTACTCCTGTGAAGCTTGGGCCGACCCGTGTCATCGACGAGACAGCGCGGCTCCTGACCGAGCACTACGTTTTCCCCGAGATAGCAGAGCAGCTCGCCGGCCTCCTGCGGCGGCGCCTCACCGAGGGCGCCTATGACGTCGACGACGCCGAGGAGTTCGCCCGGCTGGTCACCCAGGACCTGCAGTCGGTCAACAGCGACCGGCACCTGAGCCTGAAGTACCACGCCGACGCGGTGCCCCCCAAGCAGGGGGCGGCGGTTCTGGAAAGCATGCGCCGGGACTTCGACACGTCGCTGGGCGGTGTGCCCCGGGTGGAACTGCTCGACGGAGGCGTCGCCGTGCTGGAGCTGGCGCCGATGCTGTTCCCGCTGGAATGGGCCGCCGAAGCGCTGAGCGCCGCGCTCACCCTGGCTTCCCGCGCCCAGGCGCTGATCGTGGACCTTCGCTCCAACCGCGGTGGTGACCCGGACACCGTGGCCTTCGTCTGCAGCCACCTCCTGGACAAGCGCACCCACCTCAACACCATGTACTGGCGCGACGGCGAGCGCAGCGAGCAGTCCTGGAGCCTGCCGCACGTTCCCGGCGCCCGCTTCGGTGGCAGCAAGCCGCTGTACGTGCTGTCCAGCGGCACCACCTTCTCTGCCGCCGAGGAACTGGCGTACGACCTGCAGCAGCTCGGGCGCGCCGTCGTCGTCGGCGAGCGCACCCGCGGCGGCGCGCACCCGCGGGAGGGCTGGACGGTGCATCCGCATGTGGAAGCCAGTATCCCTACGGGCCGTGCCATCAACCCCGTCTCCGGCACCAACTGGGAGGGCGTCGGTGTGCAGCCGGACATCCCTTGCGCCGCTGCTGACTCCCTCGACCGCGCACACGCGTTGGCCCTCGCCCAACTGGCAGGCTGACGCAGTTCAGCCCACCGGCCGTACTGCGCCCAGCGCCTCCGATGTCGGCCCCCAGCCGACATCGGCATACGACAAGACCCGACGCCCACAGCGGTGGCCCGATGAAACGGCCCGCCTTCTCGCGGACCTTCCCGCGCAGCCGGTCGTGGAACTCGACGATCGGGGACCGTGTTCGCGCCAGCGTCGGAAGAAGGCATAGACCCGGTCCCACGGCGGGAAAACGGCTGGCATGGCCCGCCATTTGGTTCTGTTGTCGACCAGGTGGTGGATTGCGTCCAGCATCGTGCGGTGGCAATAAGCCTCCGGTCGCCCGCCCTGGCCCCGGCCCCGCAGCCAGCCCGGCACCGGCAGCAGTGGCCGGACCACCGCCCACTGCGTGTCCGTCATATCGGTGGGGTAGCGCAGCTGCCGCGTCCCGTTGTCCGCGGCCTTCCCGAACCGGTGCGCGAGGCAGGCACACGACGGACGGGGTGAGTGGACTGGACCCGGCCCGCACGAAGGCGTAGAACTGCGACAACAGGGCCTCCGGGAAAACTCGTTGGCGTAGACACCTACCGAGCTACCAAGAGGCCCTGCTCTCATGCCCGCAACCCACCGCGATCACCCGAACGGGACCCCCGCTCGACCAACACCCCACAAGATCGGAACGACAACAACCACTGAGTGTGCCGGCTGGTCAGCTGAGGGCGGCATTAGGTTCTTTTCCATGCTGTGCCTGATCTGCGCGTTCAACAGAGGTGCGCAGGAGTTGGGGGAGTACGACGGATGCGTTATTCCCGGCCGTGACGACTTTGATGAGCACGCTTCCAGTGCGGGCATACGCCTGAAACTCTGGGGATGAAGAGGAGGATCCGGCAGGCTCGAACGCAATCCGCTCGGCGCCGATTTGCGCGAGGTCCACTTTTCTCTCGTGTTGGAGCTCGCGGACTATCTGTGCATACCGGTCGGAAGCAGCGCCCTCGGACGTGAAAGCCGTGACTTCAACACTTGCCTTGCCGCCCCCCGGGCGAGCCCAAAACGACTCGGCCTGCGCGAAGATCCCATTGCAGTCATTTTCCGGCGGGCATTTCTCCGCCGGCAACCTGTCGGTGACTTGCCAGTTTCCGGACAGACTGGCTTCATCGGGAACGACCTTCTGTGTCAGGGCCGTACTGCCCAACGGTTCGGCCTTGCCGGCGTCATCGGTTGTTTGTAGCAAGAGGTAGCCACCCATCCCGAGAACGGCCAGTAGTCCGATGATCGCCAACCACGCTGCCAGCGGATGTTGGTTAATAATCGAAACATCACGACCTGCGACATTCACACCTTTGAAGTTATTTCGTGCCCCATGGATGGATATGCCATGATTGGTCCCAGTCGCAGGTGGTGTCAGGGAGTCGAGAGCTGCACGTAAGTTAACTAGCAGTTCAGGATCGCGCTCCACCTCCGCGTGTAGTACGGTCCGGGCGTTTGCCTGCACCACCTCTGCAGTGACCTCATCCGGCGGGTTCACATCTAGGCTCGCCTGCGCGGCCCGTCCCTGCGGAGACATGCGCAGCCGATCGGAGACCAGCTCCCCCAACCGCGTCCCGGTCGCGGTTGCAACCCCCTGTCCCAGGGGAGCCGCGACCATCCGAACTACATCCGCGATCACCGTAAACGGATCATTCGGTTCCATATTCCCCCCAGCTAATTCAATGGTCCTATCTGCCAAGTATGCACCGATAAGGACCAGTTGGCCTGGCAAACCCATCGCATATACCTGGCAAAGTCTGGCATCAGCTATACGTTTCCGTTGAGATAACGATGCAACGCCCGTGTTCTCCTCAACTTCTCGGCCCGCCAGAGACAGGACCGTAGCGCGTATCCAAGTCTCTGACAATCGGCCCATATCTGGCGTCGGGGGACAGTGGAGTCGGCTTCAGAACCCGCTAAAGCTGTGAGACTGGGAGTCCCAAACACCCGGTTTTCCCAGGTCGACGGGGTGCGCTATCAGGTTGTGAGGCTAAGAGCTCGTAACGCGATCATGAGTCGGACTTGTTGAGGCGTCTCCAGCAGATGAGGCTGCAGGCGAGAGAGACGAAGGCGTCGTGGAGCTCGGTGCGGCGTTCCCAGCGGACGGCGAGTCGTTTGAACTGGTGGAGCAGGGCGGAGGTCTGCTCCACGACGTAGCGGAGCTTGCCCATGCCCTTGATGTTCGGGTGACATCGTTGACGTTGGCCGCGGTCGTGATGACTTTCAGCGGGGTGCCGCTTGGGCAGCACGACGAAGCCGCGCATGTCGTCGCTGCGTTTGACGATGACGAGGACCAGCGCGAGGGCCGCGAGGCAGTACTCGACGAGGCTGTCGGCGTATCCGCCGTCGGCCCAGACCAGGGCCAGCAGGTGGTGCGCGGCAGCGACCTGGGTGAGCAGGACCTGGGCCGCGGCGCGGTCGCCCACATCCGCTGCGGTGACCATCACCGCGAGCAGCAGGCCAAGGGTGTCGACCACGACGTGCCGCTTGCGCCCGTTGATCAGCTTGCCGCCGTCGAAGCCGCGGCTGTCAGAGCCGACGACCGCGTCCGCTCTGACCGACTGCGAGTCGATCACGCCCACGCCCGGCTCCGAGTCCCGCCCGGCCCGCTCGCGGACCAGGCGGCGGAACCGGGCGTGGAACTCGCGGACCAGATCGCGGTTGCGCCAGCGCCGGGAGAACGCGTAGACCCGGTCCCGCGGTGGGAAGTCGGCAGGCATGGCCCGCCATTTCGTGCCGTTGTCGACCAGGTGGCGGATCGCGTCCAGCATCGCGCGGTGGCAACAAGCCTCCGGTCGCCCGTGAACAGGTAGACGGCGGTGGCCAGGTCGAAGGGGCCCAGCTCCGCAATCGCGGCCGCGTCGTCGACCAGGACG
>NZ_JBEXOV010000093.1:0-1897 GCF_040611715.1 Streptomyces sp. NPDC006544
GGGACCCTGTGGGAGAGTAGGACGCCGCCGAACAATTATTGTGGGAAAGCCCCGCACCAGCCCTTACAGGGCACGGTGCGGGGCTTTTCTGCGTTTACGGCGTGTTCGCGGCAGGTTCGGGGCGGGCGGGCGTCTCGCGATACTTGGATGAACTCGGACAGGCCCGCTGATTAGAATCCCGGGCTATGAACGAGCACGAGATAAGGCCTGTACGCGCCGACGAGTGGGCGAAGGTGAAGGAGCTGCGGCTCGCGGCCCTGCACGATCCGGCAGCCGCCGTGGCCTTCCTGGAGACCGTCGAAGAGGGCGAGTCCAGGACCGATGGGTTCTGGCAGGACCGGGCGGCCGGTGCCGCGTCCGGGCGGGCGGTGCGGCAGTTCGTCGCCGAGGGTCCTGACGGACGGTGGAACGGGACGGTCACGGTCCTGGTGGAGGCTGCCGGGACGAGCGACTTCTTCGAGGGAGTCGTGGAGCGGCCGCAGGGACATCTCGTGGGTGTGTTCGTACGGCCCGAGCAGCGGGGGGCCGGGCTGGCGGAAGCCCTGTTCGAGGCCGCGCTGGAGTGGGCGTGGTCGCTGGAGGAGCCGGCGCTGGAACGCGTACGGCTCTTCGTGCACGAGGACAATCCGCGGGCGGGCGCGTTCTACCGGAGGTTCGGGTTCACGCCGAGTGGGCACGTCGTGCCGATGGCGGAGGACCCGTCCGCGAAGGAGCTGGAGTACGTGTTCGCACGGCCGGAGCGGCCCTGACGGCCCGGCTGCCGGAAGACCCGGCGAACCCTTGCCGGCACAGCCCTTAGGGGCCGACGATGACGGGCAGGTCCGCCTCCGGCCAGCGGGAGCGGGCCTGTTCGCGGCTGCGGCACAGGGCGACGAGGGGGAGCGTGTCGTCCTGGAGGAGCTGCGGGAGTTGGGGGATCGGCGCGACGGCGGCGACGTCGTCGAAGACGAGGGCCAGTGGTGGGTCGAGCCGACCGTGGGATGACCGTGCGGCCATGCGACGGCCGTGCTCGACCACGCTGGAGGCGAGTGCGGTCAGCAGGGGCATCGCACCCGGGTGGGTCCGGGGATCTTCCAGCGGTTCACCCACCACGTAAAGGGTGCCCCCTTCGGAGACGAACGATGCGAGGGCGAGCGAATCGGTTCGGTTCGGGGTGCAGGACTCGCGGATGTGGATCGAGGAGAGCGCGCTCAGCGCGCGGGCCGTGAGGTGCTGGGCGAGTTCGCGGCGCTCCGGGTGGGCGGTCAGTGCGCTCTCGAGTTCACCGGCCGCGCCGGGGGCGGCGATTGCCGCCTGGGCGTGGGTATGGAGGATGCGGACCGGCTCCTGGGCGTTCGTGCCCTGGGCCCAGCGGTGGAGCTGCTTGAACGGGCGGTTGTCGAGGGCGGCGGCCTGCAGCCAGCTGCGGAGGAGCGTTTCGGCGGTGTCCGCGACCGCGGTGTCCATGCGGGCCTGGGGGCGGACCGGGGCGAGGAGCGCGAGGGCGCGGGCCGCGGCGGTGTCGCGGTCCTCGCAGTCGCCGGCCGGGTTCCAGTGCAGGCGGGCCGGGGTGTCGCAGAGGTGGGAGGGATCGTAGAGGAGGACCGGGCCGAGTTTGGCGCGGGCGTCCTTGGTCTGCGACCAGAGGGCGGGGGAGGACGTGATGACGAGGACCGGGCCGTCCGCGGCGGAGATCGCTGCGCTGGCGGTGGGGTGGCGGTGCTCCGGCGGTGCGTAGGTGAGGCGGCGGGGGGTTTGGGGCGGGGGTGTCGGGGCGTAGCCCAAGCCGTAGCGGTAGGCCTCGTCGGTGGGGGCGGGGGGCGGTTCGGGCGGGCGGCCCCCTGGGACCCGCGCCTCAAACGACCGGAGGCGCGTGGGTCGGATAGGGCTCGTGCGCGACGTACGGCGCGTAGGACTC
>NZ_JBEXOV010000093.1:1902-28112 GCF_040611715.1 Streptomyces sp. NPDC006544
GTAGGGGGGGGGGGGGGGGGGGGGGGGGGGGGGCCCCCCCCCCCCCGGGGGGGCCGGCCCGGGGGGGGGGGGGGGGGGGGGGGTGGGGGGGGCCGGCCCCCTGGGACCCGCGCCTCAAACGCCGGCGGGGCTGGAATGGGGCCGTGACCGTGTCCGTCGTGCGGCGCCGTTGCCGGGGGCCAGCCCGCGGACCCCCGCGCCTCAAACGCCGGCGGGGCTGGATGTGCTGCCGGTGGGGCTGGGATGGGCGGGGAAGAGGTTGGGTGTGCCGTCGGCGGGGCTGGATGTGCCGCGTGTGGGGGTGGGATGGGCGCGGACGGGGCTGGGGCGGCCGGGGGTGGGGTTTTGTGGCGAGACTTGGTGCGGGCCAGGGCTCCTAGGGCGAAGATCGTCAGGACCAGGAGGATCAGCAGTTGGCTGATGAAGAGGCCCCAGAAGAGGCCCCAGCCCGAGAGGGACGCGGGGGTGGTGTCCGGCCAGGCTGCCGGGAGGTCCTGGGGTCGAGCTATCAGGGAGCGGACCGCCGTCGGGGTGCGGGTGAAGGTGACCGTGTCCGGCCAGGCGCCCTTCGCGAAGAGGGCGGACAGGCCGGTGGCCGTCCAGACGAGGACGGCCAGGCCGAGGAGGAGGGCCAGCAGGCCGACCAGTAGTCCGTCCGGGATGCCGCCCTGGGGGCGGTCCGTACGGTCCGTGCGGTCGGGCATGTCAGGCCACCGTTGTTGCCGGGCCGGCGCCACCGCCGTTGCGGTGGCGTTCCATCAGGAGGGCGCGTTCCTCCGCCTCCAGTTCCGCGGCGAGGAGATCGGCGGGCAGCCGGTGCTGGGCCGAGGTCTCGGTCATGGCGCGGTCCGTGTACACGAGGGGGCGTTCCGCTTCGGTGATCAGGTGTTTGACGACCTGGACGTTGCCGTTGACGTCCCACACGGCGATGCCGGGGGTGAGGGTCGGGATGATCTCCACCGCCCAGCGCGGGAGGCCCAGTACCCGGCCCGTCGCGCGGGCCTCGTCGGCCTTCTGCGCGTAGATCGTGCGGGTGGAGGCCATCTTGAGGATGGCCGCGGCTTCGCGGGCCGCCGCGCCGTCGACCACGTCCGAGAGGTGGTGGACGACGGCGACGAAGGACAGGCCGAGGCGGCGGCCGAACTTGAGGAGCCGCTGGAACAGCTGTGCCACGAAGGGGCTGTTGATGATGTGCCAGGCCTCCTCGACCAGGAAGATGCGCTTCTTCCGGTCGGGGCGGATCCAGGTGTGCTCCAGCCATACTCCGACGATCGCCATCAGGATGGGCATGGCGATGGAGTTGCGGTCGATGTGGGAGAGGTCGAAGACGATCAGCGGGGCGTCGAGGTCGATGCCGACGGTGGTGGGGCCGTCGAACATGCCGCGCAGGTCACCGTCGACGAGGCGGTCGATGACGAGCGCGACGTCGAGGCCCCAGGCCCGGACGTCGTCTATGTCGACGTTCATCGCGAGGGCGGATTCGGGCTCGGGGTGGCGGAGTTGTTCCACGATGTCGGTCAGGACCGGCTGGCGCGTGGTGATGGTCTCCACCACGTACGCGTGCGCGACCTTGAGCGCGAAGCCGGAGCGCTCGTCGAGGCCGTGGCCCATGGCGACTTCGATGATGGTCCGGAGCAGCGCGAGCTGACCGGTCGTGGTGATCGCCGGGTCGAGGGGGTTGAGGCGGATCCCGTCGTCGTTGGCGGCGATGGGGTCCAGGCGGATGGGGGTTATTCCCAGCTGCTGGGCGATGAGGTTCCATTCGCCGACGCCGTCCTCGCCCTGGGCGTCGAGTACGACGACCTGGCGGTCCTTGAAGCGCAGCTGGCGCAGGACGTAGGTCTTCTCGAGGGCCGACTTGCCGTTGCCGGATTCGCCGAGGACCAGCCAGTGCGGTGCCGGGAGCTGCTGGCCGTACAGCTGGAAGGGGTCGTAGATGTAGCCCTTGCCGCTGTAGACCTCGCGGCCGATGATGACCCCGGAGTCACCGAGTCCGGGTGCCGCGGTGGGCAGGTAGACGGCCTGCGCCTGGCCGGTGGAGGTGCGCACGGGCAGTCTGGTGGTCTCGACCTTGCCGAACAGGAAGCTGGTGAAGGTGTCCGTCAGGGCGGACATGGGATCTCGCATGGGCGGCCATTCCCTCCAGCTAGCGTCGGATGCCGGTGGCGAACGGCAGGGTGTTGACGAAGGCGCGGTGGTGCTCGCGGTCGCACCATTCGAGTTTCAGGTAGGACTTGCCCGCGGAGGCGCGGATGGTGCGCTTGTCGCGGGCGAGGGCTTCGGGGGAGCGGGAGGAGACGGTGATGTACCCGACGAGGTTGACGCCGGCGGCGCCGCTCGCGAGGTCTTCGCCGCGCTGGTCGAGCCGGCCGTGGGCGGCGATGTCGCGGGGGTCGACGGTGCGGTTCATCTTGGCGGCGCGGCTGGCGTCGGCCTCGTCGTTGGTCTTCTCCGTGAGCATGCGCTCGATGGCGATCTCGGTGGGCTCGAGGTCCATGGTGACGGCGACGGTGCGGATCACGTCGGGGGTGTGGACGAGGAGGGGGGCGAGGAAGTTGACGCCGACCGGTGTCATGGGCCACTCCTTCACCCAGGCGGTGGCGTGGCACCAGGGGGCGCGGGTGGAGGACTCGCGGGTCTTGGCCTGGAGGTAGGTGGGTTCCACGGCATCGAGTTCGGCGGGCCAGGCGTTGCGCTTGGTCATGGCCTGGATGTGGTCGATGGGGTGGTCCGGGTCGTACATGGAGTGCACGAGGGAGGACAGCCGGCCCTGGCCGAGCGGCTGGCGTACGCGGATGTCGGCCTCGGCGAGGCGGGCGCAGATGTCGGTGAGTTCGCGGGCCATGACGATGGCGAGTCCGGCGTCGCGGTCGAGTTTGCGGCCCTTGTACGGGGTGCCCGCGCGGGCGATGGTCTGGGCCTCGGAGGCGAGTTCGCGCGTGAAGTGCATGCAGGCGACGAGGTACGCGCGGTGCTGCTCCGAGGACGTGGAGACCATCGACTGGAGCTGGTCGTAGGAATCGCGCAGCCAGCCGGGGGCGCGGGTGTCGCCGCGCTGGGCCACGTCCTTGGCGTGCGCGTCGGGGTCCGCGGGGAGGGTGCGGGCGAGCATCTGGAGGCGGGTGACAAAGCCGTCGCCGTTGGCCACGTGCTTGAGGAGCGTGCCGAAGCGGTCCACGAGGGCCTCTTGGTCCTCGCTGTCGCGCAGGCCCACTCCGGGGCCCTCGATCTCGATGGCGGCGGTGACCGTCCTGCGGTCCGCGTGGAGGAGTACGGCGATCTCGTCGGGGCCGAAGGGTGCGGCGAGCCAGTTGATGCGGCCGATGCCGGGGGGCGGGCCGATTTCGACCTCGCGGCCGTCGGCGGCGCGGACGCCGGCTTCCATGGCGCCCGAGCGGAAGGTCGTGCCGCGGCGCAGGGTGCGCTTGTAGCTGCGGTTGATCTCGAACCAGCGGTAGAAGGTGCGGCCGCGGAAGGGTACGTACACGGCGGCGAGCGCCAGCATCGGGAACCCGGCGAGGGTGACGATGCGCAGGGTGAGGGCGGGGACGAGCAGTCCGCTCATCATGCCGAGGAACGCGCCGGCGATGATCAGCGCGATCTCGCCGGTCTCCCGGTTCTTGCCGACGATCGCGTTCGGCCGGGCGCGGCCGATGAGATAGGTGCGGCGCGGTGCGATCGGATGGAGTTGGTGGAGCTGGTGGGACTGGGTCGTCACCGCCCGTCACCTCCTGTGTTCCTCGTGCTGGAGCCCGTACGGGGCGGGGGCGCGGCGGCGGCGGATCCGCCGCCGGTGCCGCCGCTTCCGCCGCTTCTGCCGCCGGAGCCGCGGCTGCTGTGTGCGGCCATGCCTCCGGACATCTGGTTGCCGCCGCCCGCGCCGCCGCTCGCGCGGTGGTCTCCGCCGCCGCCGCCGCCGCCGCCGCCGCTGCCGCCGCGGCTGCTGTGGGTCTTGATGCCCTGGGAGACGAGGGAGGCGGGGGAGCTGATGACGGCGGCTGCCTGGGCGCCGTCGGTGGCCTTGCTGCGGGTGGAGCGGGCGGAGGCGATCTCGTCGCCGAAGCCGGGTACGAAGCGGTAGATCATCGCGGAGGCGAAGATCGCCAGGAGGATGATCGCGAGGCCGGAGACGACGGCGGAGAAGGCGTTGGGGCCCTTCTCGCCGGCCAGGGCCCCGGCGAGGCCGAGGACGATGACGATGACCGGCTTCACGAGGATCACGGCGATCATGATGCCCGCCCAGCGGCGTACGTGGCCCCAGAGGTTGCGGTCGACGAGGCCGGCGTAGACGACGGTGCCGAGCAGGGCGCCGACGTAGAGGAGCGCGGCCCGGATCACGAGCTCGAGGCAGAGGATGCCGGCGGCCAGCACGGTGACGAGGGCGACCACGATGAGCATGATCGGGCCGCCGCCGATGTCGTCGCCCTTCTTGAGGGCTTCGGCGAAGGAGCCGAAGAAGACGTCGGTCTGGCCGCCGGTGGCGGAGGCGATGACCTCGGTGACGCCGTCGGTGGCGGAGACGACGGTGTAGAGGATGAGGGGGGTGAAGGCCGAGGCGAGGACGGTGAGCCAGAGGAAGCCGATGGCTTCGGACATGGCGGTGGTGAAGGGGACGCCTCGGATGGCTCGTTTGGCGACGGCGAAGAGCCAGAGGACGAGGGTCAGGATGGTGGAGGCGGCGAAGACGATGGCGTACTGCTTGAGGAAGGCGCCGTTGGTGAAGTCGACGTTGGCCGTGCCGTTGACCGCCTTGCTGAGCTCGCCGACGATCCAGGCGGCGGCGTCGGCGCAGCCCTTGGCGAGGGAGGTCAGGGGGTTGAGGGCGTCGGTGGGGTCGCTGGGGGCGAGGCCCGTGCGGGGGGCTCCGCCGGTTGCGCCGTCGCCCTTCTCGCAGTAGTCCTTGGCCGGGCCGACGATCAGATCGCACCGGTTGTCATTCGGCTGCGTCACCGAGGCCGAGGGCGTCGGCGACGGAGTAGGTGCGGCGAGTGCCCGTGCGGAGAGAAGGACCAATGTCGTCTGAAGGGCCGCCAGTGCTCCGGAGACGCGGAGCGCGCGGTTACCGGGCATAGGTGAAGCCTCCGAACTCTGCTGCGGCCTTGGAGATCTCCTCCGCAGTCGAGATCAAACGGTCTGCATTAACCGGGGCCGGCCCGTCCTTCTGGGCGAAGCTCTCGACCTTCCAGTCGTTGTCCGCCCACCTGAGGGTCAGGGTCATGGTGAACCAGTCATTGCTGACGGGATTGTTGGAACCGATGCCGGCCGTGCCGAAGACGCCTGTGCACCACACCTCGACGGTGGCCGTGGTCTCGGAGTAGCTCACCGTCTTGGTGCCTACCGGCACGGTTCTCGAGATGTACGTCAGCCCACGCGCGGCGTTCCCATTTGCGTCCAGCCCGGCCTGGTCCAGGAAGGCCTTGCCGTATGCACGGTCGAGCCGTGTTTCGAGCTCGGCAACCTTGTCGGTGACAAAGACCTGCCGGACGATCTGGGACCGCACACCGGGCTTGAGGATGTCAGCGGAGACGAGAGCCACGGAGTAGTTGGCGGCAGCGGACTGGGCACCCTGTTCAGACCGTGCGAAGCCCTTCGGGATGCCCGCGGATTTGGTGTCGACCGGGGGGACGCCCGTGGCTGCCGTGGGATTGGTGGCCTGGGGCTTGTCGGAGGCCGGTGGGGGGTCCTGGGGGGTGTGGGACTGGTTCGCGAACGCGATGGCGGCGATCAGGAGGACGACCACGCCGACGACCGCGATCAGACCGCGGGAGGCGCGGGGGGTGCGGCGGGGGGAGCCGTGGGGGTCCGAGGAGGACTCCGGGAGGCGGGTACGGGTCTGGCCCGTGCCGCCGATTTCGCCGTGGCCCGCGCCGCTGCCACCGTACTGGTCGTCGCTGCTCATTCGGTGTTCGCCCCCTCCGCGTCGTACGACGGTCGCGCTGGTATCCGCGCAGGCGCGGCGTGGTGAGTCCTCATCAGGGCTCTGGCTAGACGGCCATTCCGTAGACGATGGTGAAGAGCGTGCCGAGCGAGCCGATGATGAAGACGCCCGTCAGGCCGGCCACGATCAGGCCCTTGCCCTGTTCCGCGCTGAACGTGTCGCGCAGCGCCGTCGCGCCGATGCGCTGCTTGGCCGCGCCCCAGATGGCGATGCCGAGACAGAGGAGGATCGCGACGGCCATGACCACCTCGACCATGATCTTCGCTTCGTTGCCGAGACTGCCGAACGGGCCCCAGTTCGGGGCGATTCCGCCGATGATGGTGGTGATGTCGCCTTTTTCGGCTGCCAGGATCATGTAACTCACCGCCCTGAAGGGGTAGTTCCGGTTGCCCGTGCCCGGACGGCAAGGGTCAGGCTCTATCTTCGCTGATGAAACCGTCGTCGTATGTCGACTTGACTGCTCTCTTTACCCGATCTGCGCCCGCTGGTTCCGTTCGCCCGCTCTGACCTGGGCTCGGGCGGCGTGTGGGGGAAAGAACGTATGGTCACTCTGTGTATCACGAGGGGTGACCGCGGGCAATGATTGGGCTCCCGCCGTACGGGGCGCCTGCCGCGGGGCCGCCGTTCGGCGCAGTGGGAGGGCGTGTCGTTGGGCCATGTCGATGACATATGTCCGACTTTCCGTCAGTCACTCCTCTCCGCAGTGAGGTTGGGGGATGCTCCACGTCGTCCGGTACGAGGTGCCAAGCGGTACGGCGGTGTGAGGAGTGGGCGACGGAATGGGTTACTTCAGCAGGGTGGGGCGGCGGGCCGTGTGGGTGGCCGGTGGGTTCGCGGTGCCTCTGGCGCTGGTGCTCACGGGTGTCTCGGTCCCGGTGGCGGTCGCCGCCGGCGGTGGTTCGTGTGCCAGGCCCGGCGGGGACGACGACGTGCGCGCGGTGAAGGGCGCGAAGGGTGCCAAGGCGGCGCCGACGGGCGGCAACGGGTGCCAGGGGCCACGCGGTCCGCACGGTCCGAGAGGACAGAAGGGGGACCGGGGGCCGAAGGGCGAGCGCGGTCCGGCCGGTCCGTGCATCGACCTGGCCTCGGTCAAGGCGCTGGGCGATCAGGAGCTCAGTGCCGCGCTGAGCAAGGGGCGCGCGTACATCGGCCGTCGGACGGTGACCGCGCTGACCGTCGGCCCGTACTCCTGGAAGGACCTGACCACACGGGCGAACCCCGGCTTCCCGAGGGACGCGTGCAGCGTGTCCCTCACCTACACCGGCGGCCGGGCGTACGTGAAGGTGCTGACGCACCGCGGGGACGTCTCCGAGATCGCCTGTGACTACACGCCCACGAGCGTCACCTGCCCGCTGGGCTGGCAGGCGGTCGTCAAGCCCTGACGACGGAGCCCGGCCTCCCGCCGGTGCCGCGTCCCGGGAACGAGCCGGCCGCGGTACCAGGGGGGCCCGGGTGGCCCGGGTGGGGGCCGCGGAGTGTGCGCGGTCCCTACGGGAGCCAGTGCGCGGGGTGGCTCAGGGCGGGCGGCAGGAGGGTGGCGGGGGAGCCCTTGGCCGCGTTGAGCTGGGGCTGGGTGAGGAAGAGGGTGTCGCGCAGGTCGGCGCCGCGGAGGTCGGTGTCGCGGAAGTCCGCGCCGATCAGGTCGGCGGAGCGGAGGTCGGCGCCGCTGAGGTCGGCCGCGATCAGGTAGGCGCCTCGGAGGTTCGCGCCGCGCAGGTCCGCACCGGAGAGGCGGGCGCCCATCAGGTCGGCGCCGCGGTGGTTCTTCTTGCGGCCCGGCACCTTGGCCCGTGCGAGCTCGCTGGCCTTCAGGAGGAGGCCGTTGACCTCGTGGCGGAGGGGGCCGATGTCCAGTGCCGCGAGGGCCTGCGGAGTCGCTTCCGTCCAGCGCGCGGTGTCGGCGAGGGCGGCGCGGAGGTCCGGGTGGACGGGGCGGGCGGCGGGGAGGGTGAGGGCCTCGCGGACGTAGGCGAGCAGCTCGTGCAGCTGCCGCATCACGGGGAAGACCTCGAACATCGCAGCGGCCGTGCCGGGATGGGTGCGCCAGTCGCGGCCGCCGAAGGTGACCTGGGAGACCTGCTGGCCCGCGCCGAAGCAGTCGAAGACGGTGCAGCCGGGGAAGCCCTCGTCGCGCAGCCGGGTGTGGATGCCGCAGCGGAAGTCCTGCCGGAGGTTCTTGCAGGGGGTGCCGGCGGGCTTGTCCACCGCGAAGTCGGTGGATCTGGCGAAGGGCAGGGCGACGCAGCAGAGCGCGAAGCAGTTGGCGCAGTCCGCCTGCAGGACGGGCAGCGGGGAGCCGGCGGGCGCGGAGGGGGAGGTGTGAGGCTTGGGCACGTCACCATTGTCCCCCGGTGGGGGAGAGAGGGCGGCGATGGGCGTCCCCCCCCAGTCCGGGGCGCCGGAGTCCGCCCCCCGAGTCCGCCCCCCGAGTCTGCCCCCCGAGTCTGCCCCCCGAGTCCTGCCCCCCGAGTCCTGGCCCCCCGAGCCCTGGCCCCCCGAGCCCTGGCCCCCCGAGCCCGGGCGCGCCGAGCCCGGGCGCGCCCGAGTCGGGCGATCCCGGGCTCTAGGCGTCACCGGAAGCACCCCTGGCGCCCCGGCGGTCGCGGGTGTCGTGGGGGGACGCGGGCTGACGCGGGGTGGGTTCGAGGGCCTTCTGCCGAGGACTTCTGCCGGGGCCATCGAGGCCTGTGCGGTCTGGCGGGGGCGGGTTACCCCTCGGTAGCGTGGGGGCATGGGTGAGGTGGAGGCGTTCTACGAGCGGATCGACACGGGCCGGTTCCAGGCCACCGGCTACACGCGCGGGCCGTGGGACCCCGGCTCGCAGCACGCCGGGCCGCCGGCCGCGCTGCTCGGCCGGGCGATCGAGGAGCGGCCGGGCGGCCGGGAGGACATGCGGATCGCCCGGATCACGTACGAGATCCTGCGCCCGGTGCCGATCGGTCCGCTGGAGCTGACCACCGGCGTGCTGCGGGCCGGCCGCGGCACCGAGGTCGTCGAGGCCGCGCTGGCCCCCGCCGGGGCGGCGCCCGTGATGCTGGCGCGCGCCCTGCGCATCCGGGTGGCGCGGGAGTCCGTACCGGCCGTCGTGCCGGGGCCGGAGCTGCCGCCGCCCGGGGAGGTCGGGGTGACGCCGTTCTTCCCGGTGCCGTGGGAGACGGGCTACCACTCGGCCATGGAGACCCGTTTCACCGAAGGCGCGTTCGTCGAGCTCGGTCCCGGCACCTGCTGGATGCGGATGAAGGTGCCGCTGGTGGCCGGGGAGGAGACCAGGCCCCTGGACCGGGTGCTGGTCGCGGCGGACTCGGGCAACGGCATCAGCTCCGTCATGGACTTCGGCCGGTACGTCTTCGTCAACGGCGACCTCACCGTCCACCTGCACCGCCACCCGGTGGGCGAGTGGGCGTGCGTGGAGGCCCGTACGAGTGTGGACGCGGCCGGCATCGGCCTCGCGGACGCCCGCCTGCACGACGAGAAGGGCCCGATCGGGCGGAGCGCGCAGAGTCTGTTCGTGGCGCCGAGGCCGTAGCCGGGAGGCGGAAGCCGCGAGCCGGGAGGCGGGAGGCGGGCTGACCGGTCCGGGTGGTGGTCGAAGTGTGCGGTCGGCGCGGTCGGCCCGGTCAACCCGCTTGATCCGTAAGGGATTAGCTGTGGCACTCTCGTGCGGATGGAGGCTCTGAGGGATACCGACCCCGCGCACATCGGGGACCACGCTCTGCTCGCCCGGCTCGGCGCCGGCGGGATGGGACAGGTGTACCTCGGGCGTTCGCCCGGCGGGCGGCTCGTCGCCGTGAAGGTGATCCGGGACGAGATCACGGGCCACCCGGAGGCGCTGGCGCGGTTCCGTCGGGAGGCCCGGACGGTCCGGGCGGTACGGTCCGCGTACACGGCGAACCTCATCGACGCGTCCCTCGCCGCGCCGCCGTTCTGGCTGGCGACGGAGTACGTGGCCGGCCCGACGCTCGGTCAGGCGGTCGGGGAGCGGGGACCGCTGCCCGCGCAGACCTGCCGGAGGCTGTTCGCCGCGCTGGCGGAGGGACTGGCGAGCGTCCACGCGTACGGGGTGACGCACCGGGACCTCAAGCCGCAGAACGTGATCCTGGGCGCGCAGGGGCCTCAGCTCATCGACTTCGGCATCGCGAGGGGCGTGGGCGAGACGGCCCTCACCCAGGACGGCCAGGCGCCGGGGACGCCGGGGTACACCGCGCCCGAGGTGCTGCTGGGCGCCGAGGCGGGGGCCGCCGCGGACGTCTTCGCGCTGGGGGCGACGCTCGCCCACGCGGCGACGGGACGGCCGCCGTTCGGCACGGGCGTGGCGGCGACGGTCAGCTACCGCGCGGTCCACGAGCGGATCGACCTGGCCGGGGTCGAGCCGGAGCTGGCAGCCCTGATCGAGGCCTGCGTGGCGAAGGATCCGGCGGTGCGGCCCGAACCGGCCGAGGTGATCCGGCGCTGCGGGGTGCGCGACGCGCTGGCCGACGACGCGTCGTACGCGGCGCTGGGCGCCCTGGGCGAGGCCGTGCCGGTGCACGAGATGCGGACCCAGGGGCCGGGCGCCCCGTCGCCGCACGCCCCCGCGAGCCCGTACGGCGCTTCGGCCGCGGCCCCGTACGGTGCTTCGCCCGCGGCCCCGTACGGCTACACGCCCACCCGGAGCGTGCCCGCCGCCCCGGGGCGCCGGGGCCGGGCCGGGGTCTGGCTGGCGGCCGGGGTGGCGCTGGCCGTCGTGGGGGCGGTCGCGGTGTGGAAGCTGCCGCTGGGCGGGCCGGGCGGCGCCGGCGGCGGGGAGCGGGGGAACGGTCCCGGCCAGACCGCGAGCGGGACCCCGGACCCGGGACGGAGCGACGGTCCGTCGGGGCAGCCGTCGAAGGCCGCCTCCGGTCCACCGGTGTTCATCGCGCAGACGGCGCCGAACTTCGACGACTACGACCCCACCGGGAACGTCTGCGCGGAGCCGGCGGAGGAGGCCGCGAAGCCGGTCTTCCAGATCTCGGTGACCACGGCCGGGACGGACGCGCTGCACGAGGTGAAGCCGGGCACGGTCCGGATCGGGTTCCGGGTCAAGACGGCGGCGTCCGACATGCCTCCGTACTACGTGGCCGTCGTGGTGAAGCCGCAGCACGAGGTGGACGCGGCCGGCCGCTCCACGGGGGTGAGCGACAACCGCCAGCTCGGTTTCGTGGCCAAGGCCCGTGACGTCTACGAAGGGACCGCGACCGACTGGAAGTTCCTCACCTACCCCGACGACTTCTCGATGCGGCTGAACGGAAAGTCCGTCAAGGCGCCGCCGCTCGCGCAGGATCCGGGTGGCTGGACCGTGGTGTTCCGGCACGCGGTTTCGGACACGGAGCACAAGAGTTTCTGGTGTACCGGTTTCGACAGCGGTCCCCCATAGGGATGACTACGGGGGACGCTTCTTGACACGAAGTGTGAATGTCGCGGTATTGACGGTGCGATGGGGGAGGGTTGGCGGGTGCGCAGAGTCTGGGTGATCGGCGGTATCGGTTTCGGAGCGTGCCTGTGCTTCGTCGCCCTGCTCGTGGTCGGCACGTACTCGGCCGCCGCGGGGTTCGCGAGCGGTGCGGGCGGCCGGGTGGTGGGCCTCGCGAAGGGGGCCGTGCCGGGGAAGTACCAGGCCCTCGTGCAGAAGTGGGGCAATCTCTGCCCGACCCTGACCCCGGCGCTCCTGGCGGCGCAGCTCTACTCGGAGAGCGGGTGGGACCCGGGCATCGTGAGTCCGGCCGACGCGCGGGGCATCGCGCAGTTCATTCCGGGCACGTGGGCCACGCACGGCATCGACGGCGACGGCGACGGCGACCGCGACATCTGGGATCCCAACGACGCGATCCCGTCGGCGGCTTCGTACGACTGCGAGCTCGCGCGCTACGTGAACAAGGTGCCCGGTGACGCCGTCAAGAACATGCTCGCCGCCTACAACGCCGGTCCGGGTGCGGTGATACAGCATCAGGGGGTCCCGCCGTTCCGGGAGACCCAGGGGTACGTGAAGACGATCACGACGCTCGCCAGGAGCTTCGAGGCACCCGTCGGGCGGGTGGCTCCGTCGCAGCAGGCGGCCGGGGCGATCTACTTCGCGCAGAAGCAGTTGGGGACGCCCTATCTGTGGGGCGGGAACGGAACGGCCGACCAGGGCGGGCGGTTCGACTGTTCGGGGCTGACCAAGGCGGCGTACGAGTCCGTCGGGATCGACCTGCCGCGCGTGGCGAACGACCAGTACAACGCCGGTCCGCACCCCTCGCGGGCGGAACTGCTGCCCGGGGACCTGGTGTTCTTCTCCGACGATCTGACGAACTCTCGGGAGATCCGGCACGTCGGGCTGTACGTGGGCGGCGGCTACATGATCAACGCCCCCTTCACCGGCTCCGTGATCCGCTTCGACAAGATCGACACGCCTGACTACTTCGGCGCGACGCGCGTGACCAAGGACGGTGCGGAGGCGCTGCCGAGGCGCGAGGACGCCGGCAACACAGCGTGAACCGAAGGCCCTGAGCTGCGACGATGAGTCACTCTTCGGTAACGTTGGAGTGATCATTCGGTGGAGAGTGGAACGGCGCGGCCAGAACGGGCGTTCCATGGTCACGGGGACTGAATCACCGGACTGCATACCGGGGGGCGAAGGGGCGCACGCAGGAGTGCGCCCACCGGCGTACCGAGGCAAGGGCAAGGGGCCGCATCACCATGGCTGGACTCACAACGGGTGGGCCGAACGTGGATGTAAGCCTGCTGTACGAGGTCAACGGACTGGCCCGGCAGGCCCCGCAGTGGCTGGACCGGGTGGTCGCCCTCGCCGGCGAGTACGGGATCCCGCTGGCCCTCGTGCTCCTGGTGCTGTGGTGCTGGCGCGGGACGCGCCGCCGGCCGGACGAAGCCGCGGCCGCCGAATCCTTCGCCGCCCTCGTATGGGCCCCGCTCGCCGCGGGAGCCGCGCTGCTCCTGAACGTCCCCCTGCGGGAGTTCGTGGGCCGGCCGCGGCCCGCCGCACAGCACGAGGGGATCGAGGTGCTGGACCCCGGCGCCGGGATCAGCCACAGCGCCTTCTCCTTCGTCAGCGACCACTCGACCCTCGCGATGGCGCTGGGCGTCGGACTGTTCGTCGCCCACCGCAAGTTCGGCTACGCCGGGATCGGGCTGGCCCTCCTGGAGGGCTTCACCCGGGTCTACATGGGCCTGCACTATCCGACCGACGTCATCGGCGGATTCGCGCTGGGCACCGCGGTGGTGCTGCTGCTCGCCCCGCTCGCGATGGCGCTGCTGACCCCGGCGGTGCGGGCGGTGGCCCGGTCGCCCCGTCTCGGCGTACTGGTCCGTGCGCGGGGCCGCGTACTGGCCCGGCCGGTGGACCTCGCCGCGCCGACGCCGCCCCCGGGGCGCGGCCACGACAGCGACCTCGCCGCCTGAGGGCGCGTCGGGCCGAACCGGGTCGCGCGGGGTCGGATCGGGTCGCGCCGGCTGGCGTCGGAACGGGCCGGCCCGGGCCGGGCCGGGGCCGCCGGGTGTGTCCTCGGGCCGGCCGTCCGTGACGCGCTGTCCGTGACGTGCTGTCCGTGACGTGCTGTCCATGGCCCGCCGGTCATCCGACGGAGTACGACTCCCACACGGCCAGGGCCACGGCGGCCAGCAGGCACAGCGCGGCTGCCCCGAAGCAGAGGCGGACCGCCGTCGGGCGCGTGCGCGTGCGCGGGGTCACGGTTCGCCGGCTTCGGCGCCCTCCACGGCTTCCGCGTCCTCGCGGCGGTAGCGCGAGCGCAGCCACAGCCCGGTCGCGGCGGCCGCGCTGGTGGTGACCCCGATGGCCAGCGCGATGTCGCCGGGGCCGTCCGCCGTACCCACCGGGCCTGCCCCGGCGGGGGCGGCGGCGGCGGTGGTGGTGACGCTGACCGTGGCGGCGGGGGCCGCCGCGGCCGGGGCGAGCGCGATCAGCGGCGCCCCGAGCAGGGCGGCGAGGCGTGGCGGGAGCACGGGTCCGGGCATGAGACAAGGGCATCCGGTCCCGGGCGTGTGGGCCAGCGGGGTCGTCCGATCGGGCGACCGGGCCGCCGGCCCCGTCGCCGGGCCGAGCGCGGACGCCGGCCCGGCCGGCGCGAGCGGGGTGCACGGTGCGGCTACTCCGCGGTGTGCCGGGTGGCGTCCTTGCGGGCCAGGTCGCGGGACCGGCGGGCCGGGCCGCGCCAACCGCAGGTGCAGGCGGCCAGGCAGAACGAGCCGCGCTCGGAGGTGCTCGTGACGTGACCCGGAGGCGGAAGGTCCGGTCCCAGGGGGTCGCGGGGCGGCGGCACGGCGGCAAGCGGAGGGACGAGGGTCGCTTCGGTGTGCGGGTCCACTCCCCCACGGTACCCGGCATGTCCGGGCTGGGGGACTGCCGGGAACCGGCCGGTTCGACGGCGCGGAGCCGGGACCGCGACCAGGGGCCGGACCGGGGCCGCACCGAGGGAGGACGGGGGGAGGACGGGGGGCGCACCGGGGCCGGACCGGGCGCGGCACGGGAGTCGGACCGCGGGCCGAGCCCAGAGCCGGGTCGTGAGCCGGGTCGTGAGCCGCAACGGGCGCCACGCCGACGGGCGTTCGTTCCGGGGATTTCGCCCGGCGTTCGCCCGGGGTGCGCGCACCGTTCGAGGAAGGGTCCGGCCCGTGACGGGAGACCCCCGACCTCGTTAAACGGAGCGGGTGGGCCTCGGGCAGACAGCGGTCACGCGTTGGGGGTTGGCAGGCGATGGTGGTGCACCAGCACAGGCGGCGGCCGGGACGCGCTCAGGCGGCGTTCGCGGTCGGCATCGCCCTGGCCGTGGCGGCGTTGAGCGGGTGCGGCGGCGACGCGGCCGCCGGCGACGACGGCAAGCCCGCGCAGGACCCGGCGGCCACGGTCCGCGGAGCCGCCGACGCGCTCGCGAAGACCGGAAGCGCGCGGGCCCGGACGGCGATGGAGATGGCGACCGGCGGCACCAGGGTCACCATCCGGGGCGAGGGCGGGGTCGACTTTAAGAACCGGATGGGTCAGCTCCTGGTCATGCTCCCGGACGACGCCCAGGGCAAGGCCGAGCACCGGCCGATCACCGAGCTGCTGGTGCCCGGCGCGCTGTACATGAAGAACCGGGGCGCGGGCGTCCCCGACGACAAGTGGGTGCGGGTCGACACGACGGCCCTCGCCGACGGGAACCTCGTCACGGGCGGGGCCACCGACCCGGTGGCCGCCGCCGAGCTGCTGCGCGGCGCGCAGGGGGTGACGTACGTGGGCGAGACCGAGGTGGCCGGGACCAAGGTGCGGCACTACCGGGGTACGACCGACATCGCGCGGGCGGCGGCCGCGGCCTCACCGGCGGTGAAGGGGGCGCTGGAGGCGGCGGCGAAAGGGTTCAGCAAGGACGCGGTGCCGTTCGACGCGTACTTCGACGAGGAGGGCCGCCTGCGCAAGGTCCGCCACCGGTTCACCTACGTGAACAATGGCGTGATCGATGTGTCTTCCACCACGCTGCTCTACGGGTTCGGGACTCCGGTCTCCGTCGTACTGCCCCCGGAAGGGGACATTTACGCGGGAAAGATCGCCGACTAGGCGGTGGAGGGTGCGCGGGCCGTTGCGATCGGGCCATGGCGGGTATCCGGAAATGGTCCATCCGTGTCATGCGCGGGGAGCCTTGCGGTCCCTACGCTGAGAAACCGAGCGCCGGCGAACGGACGACGGCAGAGAGAGGTGACACGCGTGACTCCCGCAGGCGGTACGACCGTGCAGGACCACGTGGCTCTCGCCGAGATCGACCTGTGCGGTGAGCTGATCATCGCGGCCTCCGCCGCGCACGAGGAGCGGCTCAGCCAGGACCGCATCGACGAAGTGCTGATGGGGCGATAGCCCGCCGCCGTCCGCGTCAGGTGCGCAGCAGTCGTGCGATCGCCTTCGTCGCTTCCTCGACCTTGGCGTCGATCTCGCCCCCGCCCTTGACGGCCGCGTCCGCGACGCAGTGCCGGAGGTGCTCTTCCAGCAGTTGGAGCGCGAAGGACTGCAGTGCCTTCGTGCTCGCCGAGACCTGGGTGAGTATGTCGATGCAGTAGACGTCCTCGCCGACGAGCCGCTGGAGGCCCCGGATCTGGCCCTCGATCCGGCGCAGCCGCTTGAGGTGCTCGTCCTTCTGGTGGTGGTAGCCGTGCACCGCACCGGTGGCCGGGCTCGCGGCCGCGTCCGGGCTCGCGTCCGAGGCGACGTCCGAGGTCGCGTCCGCGCTTGCCTGCGTGCCGGCCGCCGCTGCGACGACCGTGCCCGCTTCGGCTCCGGAGCCCTCCGCCTGGGTGGCAGTCATGCGTCCTCCTGTGGTCCGGATCGAGGGGCGCATACCCCTCATGGGTATAGGATACCGGGCTCCGTCCGCAGGGGCAGGGGGCCGTCGTCCCCCACTCTGCCCGATGGAGGACACTGGGGAACTGCCGGTTAGCCGTGGCCGGGGGATGCGCCTAGCATCAGCCTGACCGAATCCAATGCACCCCGAGGACCTCACGTGCGATTTCGTCTGACCCCCAGGGAGACGAGCTTCTACGACATGTTCGCCGCATCCGCGGACAACATCGTCACGGGCTCCAAACTCCTGATGGAACTGCTCGGAGCGGACTCCTCCGCCCGAGCCGAGATCGCGGAGCGGATGCGGGCGGCGGAGCACGCGGGGGATGACGCCACCCACGCGATCTTCCACCAGCTCAACTCCTCCTTCATCACGCCGTTCGACCGCGAGGACATCTACAACCTGGCGTCCTGCCTCGACGACATCATGGACTTCATGGAAGAGGCGGTCGACCTGGTCGTCCTCTACAACGTGGAGGAGCTCCCCAAGGGCGTCGAGCAGCAGATCGAGGTGCTGGCGCGCGCGGCCGAGCTGACCGCCGAGGCCATGCCGCACCTGCGCACCATGGAGAACCTCACCGAGTACTGGATCGAGGTCAACCGTCTCGAGAACCAGGCGGACCAGATCCACCGCAAGCTGCTCGCCCAGCTCTTCAACGGCAAGTACGACGCCATGGAGGTTCTGAAGCTCAAGCAGATCGTCGACGTGCTCGAAGAGGCGGCCGACGCGTTCGAGCACGTCGCGAACACGGTGGAGACCATCGCGGTCAAGGAGTCCTGAACCTCGTGGACACCTTTGCTCTGATCGTGACCATCGGTGTCGCGCTCGGTTTCACCTATACCAACGGTTTCCACGACTCGGCGAACGCGATCGCGACCTCGGTCTCGACCCGTGCGCTGACGCCGCGCGCCGCGCTCGCGATGGCCGCCGTGATGAACCTGGCCGGCGCGTTCCTCGGCAGCGGGGTCGCCAAGACGGTCAGTGAGGGCCTGATCGAGACGCCCCAGGGGAACCGGGGCATGTGGATCCTCTTTTCGGCGCTGGTCGGCGCGATCGTCTGGAACCTGATCACCTGGTACTTCGGCCTGCCCTCGTCCTCGTCGCACGCCCTGTTCGGCGGCATGGTCGGCGCGGCGCTGGCCGGCGGGACCGAGGTGATCTGGTCGGGAGTGATCGACAAGGTCGTCATCCCGATGTTCGTCTCCCCGGTCGTCGGCCTCGTCGTCGGTTACCTGGTGATGGTCGTCATCCTGTGGATGTTCCGCCGTTCCAACCCGCACAAGGCCAAGCGCGGTTTCCGTATCGCGCAGACGGTCTCGGCGGCCGGCATGGCGCTCGGCCACGGTCTGCAGGACGCGCAGAAGACCATGGGCATCGTGATGATGGCCCTGGTCATCGCCGACGTGAGCAGCGCGGGCGACGAGATCCCGATCTGGGTCAAGATCGTGTGCGCCGTGATGCTGTCGCTGGGTACGTACGCGGGCGGCTGGCGGATCATGCGCACCCTCGGCCGCAAGATCATCGAGCTGGACCCGCCGCAGGGTTTCGCGGCGGAGACCACCGGCGCCTCGATCATGTTCGGCTCGGCGTTCCTGTTCCACGCGCCGATCTCCACCACCCACGTGATCACCTCGGCGATCATGGGTGTGGGCGCGACGAAGCGGGTGAACGCGGTCCGCTGGGGCGTCGCCAAGAACATCATCCTGGGCTGGTTCATCACCATGCCGGCCGCGGCGCTCGTCGCGGCGGTCAGCTTCTGGATCGTGGACCTGGCCTTCGTGAAGTAGCCGTCGCCGCCCGCGCCCCGGTGCGCGGGAGAGGACGGAAGCGGGCCGGCTCCCCCCACCCAGGGGGAGCCGGCCCTTTTCTTTCTTCCGCCGTGCGGTGGCACCGCCATGCAGCACCGCAGGACGTCTGTTCCACGCGGCCCGGCCGCATGGTGGTCCGTGCCGCGCGGCGGTGCCGCGCGGCGTCACGTGACTAGCCGAAGCGGCCGGAGATGTAGTCCTCGGTCGCCTGGACGGACGGGTTGGAGAAGATCCGGTCCGTGTCGTCGATCTCGACGAGCTTGCCGGGCTGGCCGACCGCCGAGAGGTTGAAGAAGGCGGTCCGGTCGGAGACGCGGGCGGCCTGCTGCATGTTGTGCGTCACGATGACGATCGTGAAGCGCTCCTTGAGCTCGCCGATCAGGTCCTCGATGGCGAGGGTGGAGATCGGGTCGAGGGCCGAGCAGGGCTCGTCCATCAGGAGGACCTGGGGCTCGACCGCGATGGCGCGGGCGATGCACAGGCGCTGCTGCTGGCCGCCGGAGAGGCCGGAGCCGGGCTTGTTCAGGCGGTCCTTGACCTCGTTCCAGAGGTTGGCGCCCCGGAGGGACCTCTCGACGATGTCGGCCAGCTCGGACTTCTTGAAGGAGCCGTTGAGCCGCAGGCCCGCCGCCACGTTGTCGAAGATCGACATGGTGGGGAAGGGGTTCGGGCGCTGGAAGACCATGCCGACCGTGCGGCGGACCGCGACCGGGTCCACGCCGGGTCCGTACAGGTTCTCGTCGTCCAGCAGCACCTTGCCCTCGACGCGGCCGCCGGGGGTGACCTCGTGCATGCGGTTCAGGGTGCGCAGGAAGGTGGACTTGCCGCAGCCGGACGGGCCGATGAAGGCCGTCACGGAGCGCGGCTCGACGGTCATCGAGATGTCGTCGATGGCTTTGTGGGTGCCGTAGAAGGCGGACAGTCCGCTGACGTCGATTCGCTTGGCCATGAGGGGTCACTTCGCTTTCATGAGTCGCGTCAGCGACCGGTCTTGGGAGCTTTCCAGCGGGCGATGCCGCGGGCCACCAGATTGAGGATCATGACGAAGGCGATCAGGACGAGCGCTGCGCCCCAGGCCCGGTCGTAGGAGGCTTCACTGCCGACCTTGTACTGCTCCCAGATGTAGAGGGGGAGCGAGGACTGGGCACCTTCGAAGGGGTTGTTGTTGATCAGCTGGGAGCCGAAGACCAGCAGCATGATCGGCGCGGTCTCACCCGCGATGCGGGCGACGGCCAGCATGACGCCGGTGGAGATGCCGCCGATGGCGGTGGGGAGCACGACCTTGAGGATCATGCGCCACTTCGGCACGCCGAGGGCGAGGGCGGCCTCGCGCAGCTCGTTCGGGACGAGCTTGAGCATCTCCTCGGTGGAGCGGACCACGACGGGCATCATCAGGATCGACAGGGCCATCGCGCCGGCGAAGCCGGAGGGGCCGAAGCCGAGCATCAGGTTCCAGGTCGTCAGGATGAACAGGCCCGCGACGATGGAGGGGATGCCGGTCATGACGTCGACGAAGAACGTCACGGACCTGGCGAGCGCGCCCCGGCCGTACTCGACCAGGTAGACGGCGGTCAGCAGGCCGATGGGCGCGGCGATCGCGGTGGCCAGGGCGACCTGCTCGATGGTGCCGAGCAGTGCGTGGTAGACCCCGCCGCCGGCCTCGAAGCTGGTCACGCCGTTCATCGAGTGGCCGAGGAAGTCCCCGTCGAGGACCTTCATGCCGCGGCTGACGGTGGTCCACAGCAGCGAGAGCAGCGGGACGACCGCGAGGACGAAGCAGACCCAGACCAGGGAGGTCGCGACCCGGTCCTTGGCCTGGCGGCGGTTCTCGATCACCGAGCTGGCCGTGTACGTGACGGCCACGAAGAGGAGGGCCGCGAGCAGGCCCCACTGGACCTTGCTGTGGAGGCCGGCGAGGACGCCGATGCCGCAGCCGAGCGCGATCGAGAGGACCGCGATGCCGGCCGGGGCCCAGCGGGGCAGGCTGCCCTGCGTCAGGCTGGTGGGGGCGACGGACGTGTGGGCCCGGGAGGGGCGCGGGTCCTGCAGTGCGTGGCTCATCAGGCGTTCGCCCCCGAGAAGTCCTTGCGACGGGCGATGATCAGCCGGGCGGCGCCGTTGACCAGCAGGGTGAGCAGGAAGAGCACGAGGCCGGAGGCGATCAGCGCGTCGCGGCCGAACTCGTTGGCCTCGTCGAACTTCGCGGCGATGTTCTGCGCGAACGTGCCGCCGCCCGGGTTCAGGATGTGGCCGGAGATCAGGAAGCTCGGGGAGAGGACGGTCGCCACGGCCATGGTCTCGCCCAGCGCGCGGCCGAGGCCGAGCATCGAGGCGGAGATGACTCCGGAGCGGCCGAAGGGCAGGACCGAAAGGCGGATGACTTCCCAGCGGGTCGCGCCGAGGGCCAGGGCGGCTTCCTCGTTCATGCGCGGGACCTGCAGGAAGACCTCGCGGCTGACGCTGGTCACGATCGGCAGGATCATGATCGCGAGCAGGATGCCTACGGTGAAGAGGGAGCGGGCGACGCCGACCTGGGTCTTGTCGAAGACGTAGGTCCAGCCCAGGTACTCGTCGAGCCAGAGGTTCAGGCCGTTCAGCTGCGGGACCAGGAAGAGCGCGCCCCAGATGCCGTAGATGATCGACGGCACGGCGGCCAGCAGGTCGACCACGTAGGCGAGCGGGGAGGCCAGCTTGCGCAGCGCGTAGTGCGAGATGAAGAGGGCGATGCCGACGGCGATCGGGACCGCGATGGCCATCGCGATGATCGAGCTGACGACGGTGCCGAAGAGCAGGACGGCGATGCCGAAGACGGGGGGTTTGGCCGACGCGTTCCAGTCGAACGTGGTGAGGAAGTTGCCCTCGTTGTCGGCCAGGGCGATCGAAGCGCGGTAGGTGAGGAAGCCGGCGATCGACGCCATGATCACCAGGAGCAGGATGCCGGAGCCCTTGGAGAGGCCGGCGAAGATCTTGTCACCGGCGCGGCCGGTGGACCTTCCGCTCTTGGCGACAGGCGGAGCCGTGTCTATCTGGGTGGGTGTGGTGGAAGCCATGATCTTTCCGGTCTGGTGGGGGGCGGGCCCCCTGGCGGCGGTGCACCGGATCCCCTGGGTGAAGGGGAGGGTCCCCGGGCCGGTCCGCCCCCCGGACGGGGGGAGCGGACCGGTGGTCCCGGGAGTCAGGACTAGCTGAGGGTCGCGATGACTTCGCGGACCTTGGCGACGATCTCGGCCGGGATCGGCGCGTAGCCGTTCTCGGTCAGGACCTTCTGGCCCGCGTCGGACGCGGTGTAGTTCAGGAAGGACTTCACGGTCGGGAGCGTCTCGGCCTTGTTGCCCTTGTCGCAGACGACCTCGTAGGTCACCAGGACGATCGGGTAGGCGCCCTCGGCCTTGGTGGCGTAGTCGAGCTTGAGCGCCAGGTCGGAGCCGGTGCCGGCGATCTTGGCGGCGGCGATGGCCTTGGAGGCGTTCTCGCCGGTGGCCTTGACGGGAGCGGCGGCGCCCGTGTTCACGTCCACGGTCTTGATGCTCTGCGAGGAGGCGTAGGAGAGCTCGAAGTAGCCGATCGCACCGTCGACGGCCTTGACCTGCGAGGCGACGCCGGCGGAGCCGGAGGCGGCCTGGCCACCGGGGGCCGGCCACTTCTTGGCGGCCTCGTACGTCCAGGCCTCGGGGGCGGCGGCCTTGAGGTACTTGCCGAGGTTCTCGGTGGTGCCCGAGTCCTCGGAGCGGTGGAACGCCTGGATCGCGGTGGAGGGGAGCGTGACGCCGGGGTTCAGCTTCTTGATCGCCTCGTCGTCCCACTTCTTGATCTTGTCGTTGAAGATGTTGGCGATCGTGGTGGCGTCCAGCGTCAGCTTGTCCACGCCGGCGACGTTGAAGCCGAGGGCGATCGGGCCGCCGACCATCGGCAGGTCGATGCCCTGGCCGCCGGTGCAGACCTTCTTCGACTCCTCGACGGCGTCGGGCTTCAGCGCGGAGTCCGAGCCGGCGAATCCGACGGTGCCCTGGTTGAAGGCGACGATGCCTTCACCGGAGGAGGAGGACTTGTAGTTCACCTCGACGCCGGGGCAGGCCGCCATGTAGTTCTTGATCCACAGGTCGACCGCGTTCTTCTGCGCGGAGGAGCCCGAAGCCAGGACCTTGCCCTTGGCGTCGTCACACTTGATGTCGCTGGCGGGCGCGGTCGGCTTGCCGGACGCACCGGCGTCGGTCTTGGTGTTGTCGTCCGAACCGCACGCCGTGAGGACCAGGGCACCGGACACGACAAGCGCCCCGAGGGCGGAGGCACGAAGCATGTTCTTGCGCTGAAGCTTCACTTTCGGGTGTTTCCTTCCAGAAGCCGCCGGCCGCTTTCTGCAATCGGGGCGGCGTGCGAAGAGGACTACGTCGGTGTGCCCGGGGCAACCGCTCGCCGTGGCTGCGATTCGCTCCTTGCTTCAACGAAGTTAGGCAGATCAGGTGAAGCGGCCGACCGGGACAAGTGAACGGACGGTGAACCGTGGCGGGCGGGGTGGTGCGTCGGGAGCGGGTCGCCCTTCGGCGCCACCTCCCGTTATCCCGCCGTTACCGTAGCGTGACCGCGCCGGGCGGGTGCGGCGCCGTTGTCTGGCCTGCCCCGTACTCCCGGCCTCACACGCCGCCGGCCACCGCCGGGCGGTGGCCTGCGACGTGGCTGGAACCCGCCGGCTGCCAGATGTGCCGGAAGGTGCGCCGCGAGGCCTCCACCTCGTGCCGCTGGTCCGCGTGCAGGACGCCGAGGGCGTAGGCCGTCGCCGGGGCGATACGGGGCGTGCGCGCCGCCGTGGCCGAGGCCCCGGCGGCGTCCGCCGCGTCGCGGTGGCGGTCCAGCGCCTCGCCCGCGACGGCCAGCCGGGCCACGTCCTCGCACAGCGCCTCCCGCGCGTACCGGTGGACCCGCAGCAGCCGGCGCACCTCGTTCCACGGGCCGTCGTGATCCGCGTCGTAGGGGTGCGAGGAGGACGGGTCGGGGAGGGCGGCCACCGCCGCCGACAGCCGGGATCCGGCCACCTCGGCCAGGGGGACCAGGACGTCGCCGACCCGGCCCCGGGCGGCGACCGGGTCCAGCGGGACCTCGGAGGCCAGCACGGCCACCGCGTCCGCGACCGCGTGGAAGCGGGAGGAGCCCAGCGCCTGGAGCGTCGCCGAGTGCGCGCGCGTCCGGGACAGCGTCAGCTGCCGCTCCAGGAGGGCGCCCGCCCGCGCCGAGCCCACCGTCAGCGAGCCCGTCGTCCCCCGGGGCGCGGGCACCTCGGAGTTCCCCGACAGCCGGTGCAGGGCGTCCATCAGCCGCGTCAGCCGGGCGGCGTACGCGTGCTCGTCGGCCAGCGTCGCCGAGAGCCACGTCAGCTCCGTGCGCAGGGAGTCCGCCCAGCCCGATTCGGCCACCGCCCTGAACGTCGTCAGGGTCGAGGAGATCCGGCGCGCGGCCCCCCGCAGGCTGCGCGCCGCCTCGCCGCCTTCGGCGGCCGCGCCCGCCGCGCCCTCGTCGTGCAGGCGCAGCGCGCGCAGGAAGGCGGTGGCCTGCGCGCGCAGGTACGTACCGAGCAGGTCGCCTGCCGTGATCGCGGTCAGGTCATGGTTTGGCTGAGCCACGCCGGCGCCTCCGGGCGTCTATGAGCATCTCCTGAACGTGCCGCAGCGGCTGGCCCTCGCCGTCCGTGCTGTGCCGGGTCCACTCGCCGTCCGGGCCCAGGTGCCAGGAGGAGGTGAGGTCGGACATCCCGGTCTCCAGCAGCCGGTCCACGGCCGCGCGGTGGGCCGGGTCGGCGACCCTGACCAGTGCCTCGATACGGCGGTCGAGGTTGCGGTGCATCATGTCGGCGCTGCCGATGTACACCTCGGGTTCGCCGCCGTTGCCGAAGGCGAAGACCCGGGAGTGCTCGAGGAAGCGGCCGAGGATCGAGCGGACCCGGATGTTCTCCGAGAGCCCGGGGACTCCGGGGCGGATCGCGCAGATGCCGCGGACCCAGATGTCGATGGGGACCCCCGCCCGCGAGGCCCGGTACAGGGAGTCGATCAGTGCCTCGTCGACGATCGAGTTCATCTTGAGGCGGACGTACGCGGGCCGTCCCGCCCGGTGGTGGGCGGCCTCCTTGTCGATCCGGGAGATCAGCCCGTCGCGCAGCGAGCGCGGGGCCACCAGCAGCCGGCGGTAGGTCTCGCGGCGCGAGTAGCCGGACAGCCGGTTGAAGAGGTCGGAGAGGTCCGCGCCGACCTGCGGGTCGGCGGTGAGCAGGCCGAGGTCCTCGTAGAGCCGTGCCGTCTTGGGGTGGTAGTTGCCGGTGCCGACGTGGGAGTAGCGGCGCAGCGTGTCGCCCTCCTGGCGGACGACGAGCGACAGCTTGCAGTGCGTCTTGAGGCCGACCAGCCCGTAGACGACATGGCAGCCGGACGCCTCCAGCTTGCGGGCCCACTTGATGTTGGCCTGCTCGTCGAACCGGGCCTTGATCTCGACGAGGACGAGGACCTGCTTGCCGGACTCGGCGGCGTCGATCAGGGCGTCCACGATCGGGGAGTCGCCGGAGGTGCGGTACAGCGTCTGCTTGATCGCGAGGACGTCCGGGTCGGCGGCGGCCTGCTCCAGGAAGGCCTGCACCGAGGTGGAGAAGGAGTCGTACGGGTGGTGCAGCAGCACGTCCCGCTCGCGCAGCGCGGCGAAGATGTCGGGCGCGGAGGCGGACTCGACCTCGGCGAGGTCGCGGTGGGTGCCCGCGACGAACTTCGGGAACTTCAGCTCGGGGCGGTCCAGCGAGGCGATACCGAAGAGCGCGGTCAGGTCCAGCGGACCGGGCAGCGGGTACACCTCGGAGGGGTTGACCTTCAGTTCCTGCACGAGGAGGTCCAGGACACCGGGGTCGAAGGACTCCTCGACCTCCAGGCGCACCGGCGGGCCGAAGCGGCGCCGCATGAGCTCCTTCTCGAGTGCCTGGAGGAGGTTCTCGGCGTCGTCCTCCTCGACCTCCAGGTCCTCGTTGCGGGTCACGCGGAACATGTGGTGCGCGAGCACCTCCATGCCGGGGAACAGCTCCTCCAGGTGCGCCGCGATGACGTCCTCCAGCGGGACGTAGCGGTGCGGGGAGGCCTCGAGGAAGCGGGAGAGGAGCGGCGGGACCTTGACGCGGGCGAAGTGGCGGTGGCCGGTCGCGGGATTGCGTACGACGACGGCCAGGTTCAGCGAGAGGCCGGAGATGTACGGGAACGGGTGCGCGGGGTCCACGGCCAGCGGGGTGAGCACCGGGAAGATCTGGTTGCGGAACAGGGTGAAGAGGCGCGCCTGTTCCTTCTCGGTGAGGTCGGGCCACCGGATGAGGTGGACGCCCTCCTCGGCGAGCTGCGGGCAGATGTCCTGCTGGAAGCAGGCGGCGTGGCGGGCCATGAGCTCGCGCGAGCGGGTCCAGATCTGGTCCAGTACCTCGCGGGGCTGCAGGCCCGAGGCCGAACGGGTGGCGACACCGGTCGCGATGCGGCGCTTGAGGCCGGCGACGCGGACCATGAAGAACTCGTCGAGGTTGCTCGCGAAGATCGCCAGGAAGTTCGCGCGCTCCAGGAGGGGCGTCGTCGGGTCCTCGGCGAGCTCCAGGACGCGCTCGTTGAAGGCCAGCCAGCTGCGCTCCCGGTCCAGGAAGCGCCCTGCGGGGAGCTCGCCGGTGTCCGAGGTCTCGTAGGCGTCGAGATCCGCGTCGAGATCCGGTTCCAGGTCCACGTGGGGGCGGTGGGCGGCTATGGAGCCGAGACGCGCGTGGGCGCCGCTGGCGGCGCGCGAGGCGACGGCTTCCGGGGAGGCGGCGGAAGCGTGGGACGGCTGCTGGGCGGGGACGTCGGCGGGAGCTGCGCTGGGCTTGTGGCTCATGACTCCATTCTTCCGCGCACGCGGCGGGAAAGGCGCGTCGGAAAGGTCGGCGGTCGGTGGGAGTCGGGGCTGCATTCCGTCAGCTTCGCGACCGTGCATTAATGCGTGGTTAATGGCGTGTGGCTTCCAGGGTCCGGGCGGGCGGCCGCGTCGTGCCGGGGGGTGGGGGGCCTGTCCCTCACGCTTGACGACGGGCGGTTCGACCGACCAGGGGAAGTTGATCCACTCGTCGGTCTTCTTCCACACGTACTCGCA
>NZ_JBEXOV010000094.1:0-26885 GCF_040611715.1 Streptomyces sp. NPDC006544
CGCCCGGTTTACATTCCGAACCCGGAAGCTAAGCCTTTCAGCGCCGATGGTACTGCAGGGGGGACCCTGTGGGAGAGTAGGACGCCGCCGAACAACCCGCCCTTTTAGCTCAGTCGGTAGAGCGTCTCCATGGTAAGGAGAAGGTCAACGGTTCGATTCCGTTAAAGGGCTCATCACAGAAAGGCCCCCGCCTCTTGGCGGGGGCCTTTCTGCGTTTGTGGGTCTGGGGGCGCCGGCCAGGGCTCCCGTCAAGCCCCGAGTCTTCGGATCGTGACCGGGGCCGCTGCCCGGGGCGCAATGGGAGCACGGACGACGGCACGGGCACGGCACGACACAGCCCCTCGCCCCGTCCGCCGCCCGAGCGCCTCGACCAGCGGAAGGACCCCTCATGACCCTCAAAGGAATCCGGCATCTGGCCCGCATGATCACGAAGGACTCGGAGGGCGACGGCGACTCGAGGGCCCCCTTCCCGGCCGAAACCCCGGCGAGCCCCTCACCACCGCCCGCCCCCTCCTCCGAGGCCGGCGGCCGGGACGCGGCCGAGGACGACAGCAGCACGCCCTGGCCCGTGGACATGGCGGCCCCGTCCTTCATGATCCTCGCGGTGCGGCCCCGGCGTGAGGGGGAGTCGTGAGGGGGAGCAGGGGCGCTGCCGTCCTCAGTCGCCGTGGCGCTGTTCGGGGATGCGGAAGGTGAGGATCGCCATGTCGTCCGAGGCCGGCTCGGCGGCGAAGCGCTCCACCGCGCGCAGGACGCGGGAGGCGACCGCGCCCGCCGTGAGCCCCGTACAGGTGCTGAGGACCTCTGTCAGGCCGTCGTCGCCGAGCATGCGGGTGCCCTCGCGGCGCTCGGTGATGCCGTCGGTGACGCACAGCAGGACGTCGCCCGGGTCCAGGGTCAAGGACTGCTCGTAGAGGTCGAGGTCGTCGAGGACGCCGAGGAGGGGCTGGGGGTCCGCGGCCGGGACGACCTCGCCGTTCGGTCGCAGGCGCAAGGGGAGCGGATGGCCCGCGCAGACGACCTTCATGTGGGCGCTGCCGTCGGGCTGGGGGTGGAGCTCGCCGTAGAGGAGGGTGAGGAAGCGGCTGCGGTCGCCCTCGTCGAGGATCGCCGCGTTGAGGCGTTCCAGTACGGCCGGGCCGCCGAGGCCCTCGCGGGCCAGCAGGCGCAGGGCGTGGCGGGCCAGGCCGGTGACGGCGGCCGCCTCGGGGCCGGTACCGCAGACGTCGCCGATGGCGAACCCGTAGACGCCGGGGCGGATCGGGAAGACGTCGTAGAAGTCGCCGCCCACCTCGTTGCCCTCGCCCGCGGCCCGGTAGATGACCTCGACCTCGATGCCGGGGATCGCGGGGGAACCGGGCGGCAGCAGGCTGCGCTGCAGGGAGCGGCTGATGGCGGTGCGCTCGGAGTACAGGCGGGCGTTGTCCAGGGCGAGGGCGGCGCGGCGGGAGAGGTCCTCGGCGAGCTCGAGGATCTCTTGGCGGAAGTGCTCCTCGGAGGGCTTGCCGAGGGTCAGCATGCCGATGACGCGGTTCCGCGCGAGCAGCGGGAGGACCACCGTCTCGCCGCCGACCGCCAGGGTCGTCGCGGGCCACGGGCGGGCGCCGGCCTCACGGACCGGTTCGGGCGGGCTGACCTGGGCGAGCAGGGCCTTGAGGCCGTCGATGCGTTCCTCGTCCTCGTGCAGCACGTAGGCGAGGTACGGGTCCGAGGCCGGGTCGGCGATCGTGTAGACGGCGCACCAGGTGGCGAGGGTGGGGACGGTCATCTGGGCCATGAGGGCCAGGGTCTGGTCCCGGTCCAGGGTCCCCGCCAGCAGGTCGGAGGCCTCGACGAGGAAGGACAGGGAGCCGCGGCGCAGCCGTTCGAGCTCGCCGAGCCGGGCGGACTCGACGGCGAGTGCGATGCGGTCGGCGGCGAACTGGAGGCGCAGGGCCTCGTCGTTCGAGTAGCGTCCGGCGGCCTCGGTGGCCACGCCGAGGGACCCCGTGAGGCGGCCCTCGACCTTGAGCGGGACGGTGATGGCGGAGCGCATGCCGGTGGATTCCAGGAGCGGGACGGCTCCGGGGACCGCGGTGAGGTCGTCGTGGACCGCGGGCATGCGGGCGCTGCCGTAGCGGTTGGTGCCCGCTTCGATGGGGACGCGGGCGAAGCGCTGGCGCGTGGAGGGCAGGCCGGTGGTGGCGCGGACCTCGAGTTCGGTCTCGTCGTCGGTGGCGAGGAGGAGGAAGGCGGAGTCGGCGTCCAGGAGGTCGCGGGCGCGCTCCACGGTGCGCTGGAGGAGTCCTTCGAGGTCATCGGGGGCGGGGGAGCCGATGAAGATCTGGAAGGGATCGGCCGGGCGGGGATCGGCGAGGTGGCCGTCGGTGGCCGGGACGCGCGCGGGGGTCTGCAGGAGGGCGCGCTCGTCGTCGTGGACCAGGAGGCAGACGATGGAGGGCTCGCCGTGGGCGTCGCGGACCCGCAGGTGGGAGGCGTAGACGGGGATGACGCGGCCGTCGGCGCCCCGGATCCCGTAGCTGCCCTCCCAGCGGGACAGGCGCAGGGCCTCGGCGATGCCCGTACCGGTGCCCGGGGTCTGCGGCCACGCGGCGAGTTCGGCGAGGGGGCGCCCGACGGTCTTCTCGGCGGGATGGCCGAAGATGATCTCGGCGTCCTCGTTCCAGGCCGAGACGGCGTCGGCCGCGTCGACCTGGAGGACGGCGACGCGGACCCGGCTGTCGGCCAGGGGAAGCATCTGGTCGGGGACGAGGGGGCCCGCCGAGCGGGTACCGACCGGACGGTCCGGCAGGTCGAGGCGGAACCACACGTGCTTGTGGGCGGCCGTGTACTCGACGCCCCAGCGGGTGGCGAGGGCCGCGCAGAGCATCAGTCCGCGGCCGTTCTCGCGGTCCGGGTCGGCGTAAGGGCGCTCGCCGGGGAGCTGGAGCGGGAGCTCGCGCTCCGGGTACCGGTCGGCGACCTCGACCCGTACGCCGTCCTCGGTGCGCAGGCACAGGACCTCCGCGCTGGTGCCCGCATGGACCACCGCGTTGGTGACGAGCTCACTGGTGAGCACCACCGCGTCGTCCACGATGTCCGCGAAGCCCCAGCCCTGGAGGGTGTCGCGGACGAACGTTCGGGCAGCGGCGACGGAGCGCCCGAGGGGATCGAAACTGGCAGCCGCCCGTGCCGTGATCACTAGTCTCCTTCGACGCGGTGGACATCGGGTGTCAGGGTACTTACCTTCGCGGTCGCCATGGTGCGGTCGTCGGGGATTCCACCCGCAGGGTACGGCCCGTGTGCGATGGTGCCGGAGTGTTATGGCCGGGTTCAGCCGGGGTGAAACACTGGGCAGGCTTGGAGTCGGGTAGGGAGTGGGCGCGGCGTGACGAACAAGGTGCCCGGTGGAACGACGGTCGACCCTTTCGGGAGGGACACGGTGGAGTCTGGCGCGGCGGTGCGGCGTACGGGAGCGCGCCCGAAGGGCGGACGGTCCCGGCGGGGCAGCACGACGGAAGTGGATACCGCGGCACTGAACAGGCTGCTCACGGCCCTGGTGTCGATGCGGGACGGGAACTTCCGCAAGCGGCTGACGGTGTCCGGCGACGGCGTGATGGCGGAGATCGCGGCCGTCTACAACGAGGTCGCCGACCGCAATCTCCACCTGACCGGGGAGTTGTCCCGGGTGCGGCGGATGGTGGGCCGCGAGGGAAAACTGAGCGAACGGCTGGAAACAGGCGCCTGTGAGGGCTCCTGGGCGGCCGCCATCGATGCCTCGAACCAGCTCGTGGACGATCTGGCCCGGCCGGTGTCCGAGGTGGGCCGGGTGCTGTCCGCGGTCGCCGAGGGCGACCTCGACCAGCGGATGGACCTGCGGACGCAAACGGCGGACGGGGCCGGCCATCCGCTGCGCGGGGAGTTCCTGAAGGTCGGGCGGACGGTCAACAACCTGGTCGACCAGCTGTCGGCGTTCACCGACGAGGTGACGCGGGTGGCGCTGGAGGTCGGCACCGAGGGAAAGCTCGGCGGCCAGGCCCAGGTGCGTGGAATGTCCGGATCCTGGAAGGATCTGACCGACTCCGTCAACACGATGGCGTACCGGCTCACCGCCCAGGTGCGTGACATCGCTCTCGTCACGACGGCGGTGGCCAAGGGCGATCTGTCGCGCAAGGTCACGGTGCACGTGGCCGGCGAGATGCTCCAGCTGAAGAACACCGTCAACACGATGGTCGACCAGCTGTCCTCGTTCTCCTCCGAGGTGACCCGGGTGGCCCGCGAGGTGGGTACGGAGGGCGAGCTCGGCGGGCAGGCGAAGGTGCCCGGGGTCGCCGGCGTCTGGAAGGACCTGACCGACTCCGTCAACACGATGGCCGGCAACCTCACGGCCCAGGTGCGGGGGATCGCCCAGGTCACGACGGCGGTGGCCAACGGAGACCTGTCGCAGAAGGTCAGGGTCAGTGCGCGCGGCGAGGTCGCGCAGCTGGCCGAAACGATCAACCAGATGACCGAGACGCTGCGGACCTTCGCGGACGAGGTCACGCGCGTGGCCAGCGAGGTCGGGGCGAAGGGCCTGCTCGGCGGCCAGGCGCAGGTGCCGGGCGCGGCCGGGACGTGGAAGGACCTCACCGACTCGGTGAACACGGTCTTCCGCAACCTCACCACGCAGGTGCGGGACATCGCGCAGGTGACGACGGCGGTGGCCAACGGCGACCTCTCGCAGAAGGTCACCGTGAACGTGGCCGGCGAGATGCTGGAGCTGAAGAACACCGTCAACACGATGGTGGACCAGCTCCAGTCCTTCGGCGCCGAGGTGACGCGGGTGGCCCGCGAGGTCGGCGTGGAGGGTGAACTGGGCGGCCAGGCGCAGGTGCCGGGCGCGGCCGGGACGTGGAAGGACCTCACCGACTCGGTGAACACCGCCTTCCGCAACCTCACCGGCCAGGTGCGCAACATCGCGCAGGTGACGACGGCGGTGGCCAACGGCGACCTCTCGCAGAAGGTCACGGTGGACGTCTCGGGCGAGATGCTCCAGCTGAAGAACACCGTGAACACGATGGTCGACCAGCTGTCCTCCTTCGCCGACCAGGTCACGCGGATGGCCCGGGACGTGGGCACCGAGGGCCGGCTCGGCGGGCAGGCGCGGGTCGAGGGGGTGTCCGGCACCTGGAAGGAGCTCACCGACTCCGTCAACTTCATGGCCGGCAACCTGACCTCCCAGGTGCGGCAGATCGCCCAGGTCACCACGGCGGTGGCCCGCGGCGACCTGTCGCAGAAGATCGACGTGGACGCCCGCGGCGAGATCCTGGAGCTGAAGAACACCATCAACACGATGGTGGACCAGCTGTCCGCCTTCGCGGAGCAGGTGACCCGGGTGGCCCGGGACGTGGGCACCGAGGGCCGGCTCGGCGGCCAGGCGCAGGTGCCGGGCGTGGCCGGCGTCTGGCGCGATCTGACGGACTCGGTGAACGGCATGGCCGGGAACCTGACCTCGCAGGTGCGCAACATCGCGCAGGTCGCCACCGCGGTGGCCCGCGGCGACCTGTCGCAGAAGATCGAGGTCGACGCCCGGGGCGAGATCCTGGAGCTGAAGAACACCCTCAACACGATGGTCGACCAGCTCTCGAACTTCGCCGAGCAGGTGACGCGGGTGGCCCGTGAGGTGGGTACCGAGGGGATCCTCGGCGGTCAGGCCGAGGTCAAGGGCGTGTCCGGCACCTGGAAGGACCTGACCCAGTCCGTCAACTTCATGGCGAACAACCTGACTTCGCAGGTGCGCAACATCGCCGAGGTGACCACGGCCGTCGCCATGGGCGATCTCTCCAAGAAGATCACGGTCGACGCCAAGGGCGAGATCCTGGAACTGGTCACCACCGTGAACACGATGGTGGACCAGCTGTCGTCGTTCGCCGAGCAGGTGACGCGGGTGGCCCGAGAGGTGGGCACCGAGGGCATCCTCGGCGGTCAGGCCCGGGTGCGCGGGGTGACCGGCATCTGGAAGGACCTCAGCGACAACGTCAACACCATGGCCGGCAACCTGACGGCCCAGGTGCGCGGGATCGCGCAGGTCTCGACGGCGGTGGCCAACGGTGATCTGACCAAGACGGTCACGGTCGAGGCCCGGGGCGAGGTCGCGCAGCTCGCCGACACGGTGAACACGATGGTGAAGACCCTGTCCTCCTTCGCGGACGAGGTCACGCGCGTGGCCCGCGAGGTGGGCACGGAGGGCCGGCTCGGCGGCCAGGCGCACGTGCCGGGGGTCTCGGGGACGTGGAAGGACCTCACCGACTCGGTGAACTTCATGGCGTCCAACCTGACGGGTCAGGTGCGGCAGATCGCCATGGTCACGACCGCCATCGCCAAGGGCGACATGACCAAGAAGATCGACATCGACGCCCGCGGCGAGATCCTGGAGCTCAAGACCACCATCAACACGATGGTCGACCAGCTGTCCTCCTTCGCCGACCAGGTGACCCGCGTGGCCCGCGAGGTGGGCACCGAGGGCATCCTGGGCGGCCAGGCCCGGGTCCGGGACGTGGACGGCACCTGGCGGGACCTGACGGAGTCCGTGAACGAGATGGCCGGGAACCTCACCCGGCAGGTGCGCGCCATCGCGGCCGTGGCCACGGCCGTGACCCGCGGCGACCTCAACCTCAAGATCGACGTGGACGCCGCGGGCGAGATCCAGGTCCTCCAGGACAACATCAACACGATGATCGCCAACCTGCGCGACACCACCTTGGCCAACAAGGAGCAGGACTGGCTCAAGGGCAACCTCGCCCGCATCTCCGCCCTGATGCAGGGCCGCCGCGAACTGGACGACGTGGCCTCGCTGATCATGAGCGAGCTGACCCCGGTGGTCTCCGCGCAGCACGGCGCCTTCTTCCTGGCGCTGCCGGCCGGAGGCGCCACCGAGATCGGGCGGGAGGGCGGCGCCGAGGGCGCGTACGAGCTGCGGATGCGCGGGAGCTACGCGTACGCCGGCGGCCAGATGCCCACCTCCTTCCGGCCGGGGGAGGGGCTGATCGGGACCGTCGCCGAGGAGAAGCGGACGATCCTGATCGAGAACACCCCGCCCGGCTACCTGAGGATCTCCTCCGGGCTCGGCGAGGCGCCGCCGGCTCACGTCATCGTGCTGCCGGTGCTCTTCGAGGGGAAGGTGCTCGGCGTCATCGAGCTGGCCTCCTTCCAGCCCTTCACGCAGATCCAGAAGGACTTCCTCAGCCAGATCGCCGAGATGATCGGTACGAGCGTCAACACCATCTCCGTCAACTCCAAGACGGAGGTGCTCCTCAAGCAGTCGCAGGAGATGACCGAGGAGCTGCGCGAGCGCTCCGACGAGCTGGAGAACCGGCAGAAGGCCCTCCAGGCCGCCAACGCCGAACTGGAGGAGAAGGCCGAGCTGCTGGCCCAGCAGAACCGCGACATCGAGGTGAAGAACACCGAGATCGAGGAGGCCCGGCAGGTCCTGGAGGAGCGCGCGGAACAGCTCGCGGTCTCGATGCGCTACAAGTCCGAGTTCCTGGCGAACATGTCCCACGAGCTGCGGACCCCGCTCAACTCCCTGCTCATCCTGGCCAAGCTGCTCGCCGACAACGCGGACGGGAACCTCTCGCCGAAGCAGGTGGAGTTCGCCGAGACGATCCACGGGGCCGGCTCGGACCTGCTCCAGCTGATCAACGACATCCTCGACCTGTCGAAGGTCGAGGCCGGGAAGATGGACGTCTCGCCGACGCGGATCGCCCTGGTCCAGCTCGTCGACTACGTCGAGGCCACCTTCCGGCCGCTGACGGCGGAGAAGGGGCTCGACTTCTCGGTACGGGTCTCCCCGGAGCTCCCGGCGACCCTGCACACCGACGAGCAGCGGCTCCTGCAGGTGCTGCGCAACCTGTTGTCGAACGCGGTGAAGTTCACCGACACGGGGGCGGTGGAGCTGGTGATCCGGCCCGCCGGCGCCGATGTGCCGATCGCCATCCGTGAGCAGTTGCTGGAGGCCGGATCACTGCGCGAGGCGGACGGCGACCTGATCGCCTTCTCGGTGACCGACACCGGGATCGGGATCGCCGCGAGCAAGATGCTGGTGATCTTCGAGGCGTTCAAGCAGGCCGACGGGACCACCAGCCGCAAGTACGGCGGCACCGGCCTCGGACTGTCGATCAGCCGGGAGATCGCCCGGCTGCTGGGCGGGGAGGTCCACGCGGCGAGCGAGCCGGGCCGCGGCTCGACCTTCACGCTGTACCTGCCGCTGCACCCGAGCGAGCTGCCCCCGCAGGGGTACGCGCCGCCCGCGCCCGGCGGGGCCCGCGCCGAGCTCTACCGCCGCCCGGCCCCCGAGGAGGCGCGCCCCGCGCTGCCGTCGGCCCCGGCCGAGCCGGGCCCCGTGGAGGCTGCCCGGCCGGTGGCCCTGCCGCGTGCGGGGGAACCGGCCGGGCAGGGGTCCTCGGCGCTGTTCCGGCGACGCCGCAAGGCCCTGAGCGAGCCTCTGGCGCGGGCCGAGGCGCCCGGGCAGGCGGACGCCGAGGCCTGGGCGGTCGAGGAACCGCTGCCGGCGACGCCGCGGACGTACGACTTCCACGGCGAGCGGGTGCTGATCGTGGACGACGACGTGCGGAACGTCTTCGCGCTGACCAGCGTGCTGGAACAGCACGGGCTGGCGGTGCTGTACGCGGAGAACGGCCGGGAGGGCATCGAGGTCCTGGAGCAGCACGACGACGTGGCGCTCGTGCTGATGGACATCATGATGCCGGAGATGGACGGGTACGCGACGACCTCGGCGATCCGGCGGATGCCGCAGTTCGAGGGGCTGCCGATCATCGCGCTGACGGCGAAGGCGATGAAGGGCGACCGGGAGAAGGCGATCGAGTCCGGGGCCACGGACTATGTGACCAAGCCGGTGGAGCCCGACTACCTACTGTCGGTCATGGAAGGGCATATGCGGGAAAAGTGAGGCGTGAGCGGGCGGGCGGGGAAGGACTCGCGAGGGAACCTTCTGCCCTCCCGCCACGTTTCCGCTTCGTGCACAGTGACATCTTGGTGACAGGGTGTGGCGATCTCGGGACTGGGGCTACGATGACCGGCACAAGGACGGACGGCGCACGGATGCCGTCTTCTGGGGCGGGGCCCGGCGCACAGGCCGGAGCCCGGAGCCGGGGAGGCCCCATGCCGGGGCGAGGAGGACAGGGCATGGTGCAGAAGGCCAAGATCCTCCTGGTCGACGACCGGCCGGAGAATCTGCTGGCGCTGGAGGCCATCCTCTCCGCGCTCGATCAGACACTGGTCCGGGCGTCGTCGGGGGAGGAAGCGCTCAAGGCGCTGCTGACGGACGATTTCGCGGTCATCCTGCTGGACGTGCAGATGCCGGGCATGGACGGTTTCGAGACGGCTGCGCACATCAAGCGGCGGGAGCGGACCCGGGACATCCCGATCATCTTCCTCACCGCGATCAACCACGGTCCGCACCACACCTTCCGCGGCTACGCGGCGGGCGCGGTGGACTACATCTCCAAGCCGTTCGACCCGTGGGTGCTGCGGGCCAAGGTGTCGGTGTTCGTGGAGCTCTACACGAAGAACTGCCAGCTGCGCGAGCAGGCGGCGCTGCTGCGGCTCCAGCTGGAGGGCGGCAGCTCCAACGGCGCGGTGGACGGCTCCAAGGAGACGGCGGGCCTGCTGGCCGAGCTCTCCGCGCGGCTCGCCGCGGTGGAGGAGCAGGCGGAGGCGCTGACCAAGCAGCTCGGCGAGGAAGCCGCCGATCCGGCGGTGGTGGCGACCGCGGCCCATCTGGAACGCAAGCTCACCGGACTGCGGCGGGCGCTCGACGCGCTCGAGCCGGGGACCGGGAGCGGCGCCACGGTGCTGCCCGCGCAGGGCTGAGGACCGCAAGGACCGGGCCGCGGCCCCGCTTGGCGGCCCGTCAGGTGTGGTGGTGCGTCAAAGCGGGCTTCCCGGGGGCGACACGAACGGGTGAAGGGGTGGGCACGCGTGTCCACCGGCACGCGCACCGGTAACCTCGGCCCCATGGCCTCAAGTACGTCCGGTAAGGGTTCCCAGAGCACTGCGGGCAGCGCGAAGGGCAGCACCGGCCGTACGACGGCGCCGGCGAAGAAGGCTGCCCCCGCGCGAAAGCCGCCTGCCAAGAAGGCCGCGGCGGCCGCCAGGCGCGCCCCCGTGAAGAAGGTCGCGCCCAAACCCGCGCCGTCCCCCACCGGGGGCGTGCTGCGGCTGGTGCGCGCCCTCTGGCTCGGCCTCGCGCACGCCGTCGGCGCCGTGTTCCGCGGTGTCGGCCGGGGGGCGAAGAACCTCGATCCCGCCCACCGCAAGGACGGCCTCGCGCTGCTGCTCCTCGCCCTCGCGCTGATCGTCGCCGCCGGGACCTGGTCGAACCTGAGCGGGCCGGTCGGGGATCTGGTCACCATGCTGGTCACCGGTGCCTTCGGGCGCCTCGACCTGCTGGTGCCGATCCTGCTCGGCGTCATGGCGGCACGTTTCATCCGCCATCCCGAACAGGCCGACGCCAACGGCCGCATCGGCATCGGGCTCTCCGCGCTGGTCATCGGCGTCCTGGGACTCGTGCACATCGCCTGCGGAGCCCCCGGGCGGGACGAGGGCACCACCGCGATGCAGAACGCGGGCGGGCTGATCGGCTGGGGCGCGTCGAAGCCGCTGATCTTCACGATGGGCGCGCCGCTGGCCGTGCCCATGCTGGTGCTGCTCACCGTCTTCGGGCTGCTGGTCGTCACCGCCACCCCCGTCAACGCGATCCCGCAGCGGCTGCGCGGTGCGGGGATCCGGCTCGGGATCATCGCGCCGAACGAGTACGACGAGCCGTACGGGGAGCAGGGCGAGGGCGCCGAAGGGGAGGACCGGCAGGGACGCCGGGACCGGCACGACGCCGAGCGGTGGCGGGCCCGCAGGGGCGCCGCCGCGGGGCCCGGCGACCCGGTGGACACCGCCGAGGAGGAGGCGCTCGCCCGGCGGCGTCCCCGCAGGTCCGCCGCGCGCCCGGCCATGGACCGGGGGATGGACGCCGTCGACGTGGCCGCCGCGGCCGCGGCGGCGCTGGACGGCGCGGTGTACGGCGGCATGCCGCCCTCCCCGCTGGTCGCCGACCTCACCCACGGCATCTCGCCGGAGCGCGAAGGCGTGGAGGTCACCGCTCCGGTGCCCTCCGCCCGGGAGGGGAAGGCCCCGGAGCCCGCGGCCGCGCAGACCACGGCCCCGCGGGCCGGGGCCCCCGAGAGCGCGGACCCGCCGCACGACACCACCGCGGCGGCCTCCGGGACGCTGGCCGTCCCCGACCTGACCAAGTCCCCGCCCAAGAACCAGGCGCTGCCGCCCCGCGCCGAGCAGCTCCAGCTGCGCGGGGACGTCACGTACGCCCTGCCCTCGCTGGACCTGCTGGAGCGCGGCGGGCCGGGCAAGACCCGCAGCGCCGCGAACGACGCGGTGGTCGCCTCGCTGACGAACGTGTTCATGGAGTTCAAGGTCGACGCGAAGGTCACCGGCTTCACCCGCGGCCCGACCGTGACGCGCTACGAGGTGACCCTCGGCGCGGCGGTGAAGGTGGAGCGGATCACGGCACTGGCGAAGAACATCGCCTACGCCGTCGCCTCGCCGGACGTCCGGATCATCAGCCCGATCCCGGGCAAGTCCGCGGTCGGCATCGAGATCCCGAACTCCGACCGCGAGATGGTCAACCTGGGCGACGTGCTGCGCCTCGCGGACGCCGCGGAGGACGACCACCCCATGCTCGTCGCGCTCGGCAAGAACGTCGAGGGCGGCTACGAGATGGCCAACCTCGCCAAGATGCCGCACGTGCTGGTCGCCGGCGCCACCGGATCCGGCAAGTCCTCGTGCATCAACTGCCTGATCACCTCGGTGATGGTGCGGGCCACCCCGGAGGACGTCCGGATGGTGCTGGTCGACCCCAAGCGGGTGGAGCTGACGGCGTACGAGGGCATCCCGCACCTGATCACGCCGATCATCACCAACCCCAAGCGGGCCGCCGAGGCGCTCCAGTGGGTCGTGCGCGAGATGGACCTGCGCTACGACGACCTGGCGGCCTTCGGGTACCGGCACATCGACGACTTCAACAAGGCGATCCGCGAAGGCAAGATCAAACTGCCGCCGGGCAGCGAGCGGGAGCTCAGTCCGTACCCGTACCTGCTGGTGATCGTCGACGAGCTCGCCGACCTGATGATGGTGGCCCCGCGGGACGTGGAGGACTCGATCGTCCGCATCACCCAGCTGGCCCGCGCGGCCGGCATCCACCTGGTGCTCGCCACCCAGCGGCCCTCGGTGGACGTCGTGACCGGTCTGATCAAGGCGAACGTGCCCTCGCGGCTCGCGTTCGCCACCTCCTCGCTCGCCGACAGCCGGGTCATCCTCGACCAGCCGGGCGCGGAGAAGCTCATCGGCAAGGGCGACGGGCTGTTCCTGCCGATGGGCGCGAACAAGCCCGTCCGGCTGCAGGGCGCCTTCGTCACCGAGGAGGAGATCGCCGGGATCGTGCAGCACTGCAAGGACCAGATGGCGCCCGTCTTCCGTGACGACGTCACCGTCGGCCAGAAGCAGAAGAAGGAGATCGACGAGGAGATCGGCGACGACCTGGACCTGCTGTGCCAGGCGGCGGAGCTCGTCGTCTCGACGCAGTTCGGGTCCACCTCGATGCTCCAGCGCAAGCTGCGCGTCGGGTTCGCCAAGGCCGGCCGGCTGATGGACCTGATGGAGTCCCGGGGGATCGTCGGCCCGAGCGAGGGTTCGAAGGCGCGCGACGTCCTGCTCAAGGCCGACGAACTCGACGGACTGCTCGCCGTGATCCGCGGGGAGAGCCCCGACTAGGGGGTAGGTTCCCGGGGGGACCGTTTCTCCCGGGGCCCCGTCCCGTTGAGGGAGGTGGCGGCGGATGTCGGGCCGCCGCACCGGGGCCGGGCCCCCTGGCCATTCGTATGGCGTAGGAAGACCCCCCTCCGGTTGCTCCACCCTTTCGTCACCCCCCTAGACTGGACATCCAGCAGGTGGCTACACGCTCGAAAGGCGCCCTCGTGTCCATCGGCAACGCCAACTCCCCCGAAGAAGAGCGGCCTTCGGACGACGACCGGTCCGAGGACCGCCTCGTCGAACGTTCCGTCGAAGAGCCGTCCATCGGGACGGCCATCAAGAAGGCCCGGATCGCCGCCGGGCTCACCGTCGACGAGGTCAGTTCCACCACCCGCGTGCGCATCCCGATCGTGCACGCCATCGAATCCGACGATTTCTCGCGCTGCGGCGGCGACGTGTACGCCCGCGGTCACATCCGTACGCTCGCCCGCGCCGTGCGCATCGATCCGGCACCCCTGATCGAGAGCTACGACGCGGCCCACGGCGGCCGGCCGGCACCCACCCCCGCCGCGCCGATGTTCGAAGCCGAGCGGATCCGTCCCGAACGGCAGCGGCCCAACTGGACCGCCGCCATGGTCGCCGCCATCGTCGCCGTGATCGGCTTCGTCGGCTTCACCGCCTTCGGCAGCGGCGACGAGAAGACCAAGCGGCCGGTGGCGGAAGGTTCCGCCGCGCCGAAGCCCGCACCCACGCCGAGCGCCGGCAAGCCCTCGGTCCAGGCGCCGCCGGCGCCGCAGGCCGGCAAGCCGGAGCCCTCCGACAGCGCCATCGCCGCCGCGCCCAAGGACCTCGTCACGGTCGTCCTGACGGCCAACGACGGCGAGAGCTGGATCTCGGCCAAGGACCACAGCGGCCGGCTCCTCTTCGACGGCACCCTCGCGCGGGGCGAATCGAAGACGTTCACGGACAAGGAGTCCATCGACCTCGTACTCGGTGACGCCGGGGTCGTGAAGCTCTTCGTGAACGGCAAGGAGATCAAGGACGCGTTCCAGCCCGGACAGGTGGAACGTCTCACCTACACCAAGGACGACCCGCGTCAGGGACCGGCCCAGGCGGGCTGACCAGCAAGGAATGGAAACTTCCGGATCCCCGGGGTGCTGCGCCGCACTCCGGGGATCTTGTCGTACCGGGACGGGGGGCGGGGGCCGGTGCCGGGACGAAGTAGTCTTGAGTCCATGCCCGAACGCCGTACCGTCGCCCTTGTCACTCTTGGCTGCGCCCGTAACGAGGTGGACTCGGAGGAGCTCGCAGGCCGCTTGGCGGCGGATGGCTGGGAGCTCGTCGAGGACGCCGCCGACGCGGACGTAGCCGTCGTCAACACCTGCGGCTTCGTAGAAGCCGCCAAAAAGGACTCCGTGGACGCCCTGCTGGAGGCCAACGATCTGAAGGATCACGGCCGCACGCAGGCCGTCGTCGCCGTCGGCTGCATGGCCGAGCGCTACGGCAAGGAGCTCGCCGAAGCGCTCCCCGAAGCGGACGGCGTGCTCGGTTTCGACGACTACGCCGACATCTCCGACCGCCTGCAGACCATCCTCAACGGCGGCATCCACGCCTCCCACACCCCGCGCGACCGGCGCAAGCTGCTCCCGATCAGCCCGGCCGCGCGCCAGGGCGCCGATGTCGCGCTGCCCGGACACGCCCAGACCGAATCCGGTGAGCTGCCCGCGGTCGAGCCCGCGGAAGCCCCCGCCGACCTGCCGGACGGGCTCGCGCCCGCCTCGGGGCCGCGCGCGCCGCTGCGCCGCCGCCTCGACAAGAGCCCGGTCGCCTCGGTCAAGCTCGCCTCCGGCTGCGACCGGCGCTGCTCCTTCTGCGCCATCCCGTCCTTCCGGGGCTCCTTCATCTCCCGCCGCCCCAGCGACGTGCTGGGCGAGACGCGCTGGCTCGCCGAGCAGGGCGTCAAGGAGATCATGCTGGTCTCCGAGAACAACACCTCCTACGGCAAGGACCTCGGCGACATCCGTCTGCTGGAGACCCTGCTGCCCGAGCTGGCCGAGGTGGACGGCATCGAGCGCGTCCGCGTCAGCTACCTCCAGCCCGCCGAGATGCGGCCCGGCCTGATCGACGTACTCACCTCCACCCCGAAGGTCGTCCCGTACTTCGACCTCTCCTTCCAGCACTCGGCCCCGGACGTGCTGCGCGCCATGCGCCGCTTCGGTGACACCGACCGCTTCCTGGAGCTGCTCGACACGATCCGCTCCAAGGCCCCGCAGGCCGGCGTCCGGTCCAACTTCATCGTCGGCTTCCCCGGCGAGAAGGAGTCGGACTTCGCCGAGCTGGAGCGTTTCCTCACCCATGCGCGGCTCGACGCCATCGGCGTCTTCGGCTACTCGGACGAGGACGGCACCGAGGCCGTCACGTACGACGGCAAGCTGGACGACGACACCATCGCGGAGCGTCTGGCCCACATGCAGCGCCTCGCCGAGGAGCTCACCTCGCAGCGCGCGGAGGAGCGGATCGGGGAGACCCTGGAAGTGCTCGTCGAGACGGTCGTCCCGATCGACGAGGCGGAGGACGGCGAGGGCGCTTACGGGCGCGCCGCCCACCAGGCTCCCGAGACCGACGGCCAGGTCGTCTTCACGGACGGCGCGGGCCTGGTCCCCGGGACCATCGTCACGGCGAAGGTGGTGGGCACCCTGGGCGTGGACCTGGTGGCCGAGCCGCTGGGTGTGGACCTTGAGGAGGCGGCCGGATGAGCGGAGCCCCGGCATCCGCGGCGGGCGGGACCGGCCGCCGGCCCGCGCCCGGCGCGAAGCTGGGCGCCGCTGCGGTCGATCAGGCCAGCCTGTGGAACATCGCCAACATCCTGACGATGGTCCGGCTGGTCCTGGTGCCGGGATTCGTGATGCTGCTGCTCGCCGACGGGGGCTACGACCCCGTCTGGCGGGCCCTGGCCTGGGCGGCGTTCGCCGTCGCCATGATCACCGACATCTTCGACGGGCATCTGGCCCGTACGTACAACCTGGTCACGGACTTCGGCAAGATCGCCGACCCCATCGCCGACAAGGCGATCATGGGGTCGGCATTGGTGTGTCTGTCGTGGCTCGGCGACCTGCCCTGGTGGGTGACCGGCGTGATCCTCGGCCGGGAACTCGGGATCACGCTCATGCGTTTCTGGGTCATCAGGTACGGAGTGATTCCCGCGAGCCGGGGCGGAAAGCTGAAGACCCTGGCTCAGGGGACGGCGGTGGGCATGTACGTGCTCGCCCTGACCGGGCCGCTGGCGACCCTGCGGTTCTGGATGATGGCGGTCGCCGTCGTCCTGACCGTGGTCACCGGGCTGGATTACATCCGTCAGGCCGTGGTGCTCCGCCGCAAGGGGCTGGCCGCGGAGTGAGCCCGGCGGGGCCGGCGCTCGGCCCGGTGCGGGAATCCGTGCCGAGGCCGCTGCCGGGACGTGTACGAATACGGGTGCGGGCACCGGACCGGGTGCCCGGAGTGGGTGGCGGCGCCGTGGATGGTGTCGCGGGTGGTGCATGGGGTGGCGCTGTGGCACAAGATGCGGGTGATTTTTCCGTGACTCCTGATGTGGTTCGGGGAGCGGGAGGGGCTGCCGGGGACACCGGGACCCTCGCGGCGGACGTGCTGCGCCTGCTCGCGGAGAGTGACGACACGGTCGCGGTGGCGGAGTCGCTGACCGGCGGCATGGTGGCCGCCGAGCTCACGGCGGTCCCCGGTGCTTCTCGGTCATTCCGGGGATCGGTCACGGCGTACGCGACCGAGCTGAAGCACCGGGTCCTGGGCGTCGACGCGGAGCTGCTGGCGGCCGAAGGCGCGGTGAACGCGCAGGTCGCGCAGGAGATGGCAGCCGGAGTCAGACGGGTGCTGGACGCCTCGTGGGGCATCGCGACCACCGGAGTGGCCGGTCCGGACCCCCAGGACGGGCAGCCGGTGGGCACCGTTTTCGTCGCCGTGGAGGGTCCCGGCGGCAGGAAAACGGCCCGGCTGCGGTTGAACGGCTCCCGTGAGGAAATTCGTAGGGAGAGTGCACGGACAGTGCTCGAGCTGCTCGCGAGCGAACTCCGCGAGAATCTGCGGGGGCAGGATACGGAACAGAACGGGGGGATTTGATGTTTGCAGCCCTGAGTGAACACGACATCGCTCCCCGCACGGCCGCCGCGCGAGGCGGTACGGTGGGGCGTGAAGGTTACGGCTACACGGTCAGAGGAGGGAGCCACCGATGATTCTGCTCCGTCGCCTGCTGGGTGACGTGCTGCGTCGGCAGCGCCAGCGCCAGGGCCGTACTCTGCGCGAAGTCTCCTCGTCCGCCCGAGTTTCGCTCGGCTATCTCTCCGAGGTTGAGCGGGGGCAGAAGGAGGCGTCTTCCGAGCTGCTCTCCGCGATCTGCGACGCGCTTGACGTACGGATGTCCGAGCTGATGCGCGAAGTGAGCGACGAGCTGTCGCTCGCCGAGCTGGCACAGTCGGCCGCGGCAAGTGAGCCGGTGTCCGCACCGGTCCGCCCCATGCTCAATTCGGTGTCCGTGGCCTCGGTCACGGGTGGCCCGGAGCGGGTGACCATCAAGGCGCCCGTGGAAGCGGTGAACGTCGTAGCCGCGTGACGCGCTGTCGACCAGTGCGTGAGCGTGCGTGAGCGCGTGCATGAGTGTGGCCGGAGCCCCGGCCGGTGCCTGAGGCACCGGCCGGGGCTCCCGGCCGTTCTGGGTGCGGGCTCGGAGGGGGTGCGGGAGGATGGGGCCTGTCCCGGTCCCCGGCCCCTGGGAGGTGGCCGTGCGGCGTGTGCTGCGCATACCTGCGCGCCTGGCCTTCGCTCTGGCCGTGGGCGCCCTGTGGTGGTGGGCCGTGCTGCGGCTGACGCTGGCGCCGGCCGAGGCCGGGCCCGTGGAGGGTGCGGTCGCCGTCGGGGGGTGGGGGCTGGGGCTGCTGCCCGTGCACTGCGTGCCGGGGCCTGCGGGCAGGCGCCGTGGGGCGGCGGACCGGCTCCGCGGTGGCGCGGGCGGGCGTACGGCGCGGGAACCCTGGAACACCGGCGACGAGGAGCCGGGTACCCGCAAGCGGGCCGGTGGGTAGTTCCCGGCCAGGATTTCAGGCGCCGCCGGAGCGGCGGCGGCCCGGACGGGGGAACGGTCACCAGGGCATCGAGACCCCACCGTTCGGACGAAGGATCTGGCCCGTCATGAAGGACGAGGCGTCCGAAGCGAGGTAGAGCACGGCCTGGGCGATGTCCTCGGGCTCGCCGACCCGGCGCAGCGGGGACATCCGCGTCATCATCGCCTCGGTCTGCTCCTGGACCTCGGGGCTGTGCCGTCCGGTCATCGGGGTGCGGATCCACCCGGGCGCGACCGCGTTGACGCGGATGCCGTGCGGGCCGGCCTCGGTGGCGAGGGTCTTCGTCAGCTGGACCACGGCGGCCTTGGCGGCGCTGTAGCAGAGCAGGCCCGGCTGGGCGGCGTCCACGGCGCCGGAGGCCATCGTGACGATCGAGCCGGGGCGGCCCGCCGCGATCATGGAGCGGGCTGCCTCCTGGCAGGTGCGCAGGACCCCCTTGAAGTTGATGTCGAGGACCCGGTCGAGGTCCTCGTCGGTCGTGTCCAGGACGCTGCTGGTGTGCATGATCCCGGCGATCGCGGCGGTGATGTCCAGGGGGCCCGCCTGTGCGACGGCGTCCTTCAGTGCGGCCCGGTCGGTCACGTCGAGGGGGTGCGCGGTGGCCTGTCCGCCGGCCTTCGCGATCAGCTCGGTCGTCTCCTCGAGGCCCCGGGCGTCGCGGTCCGCGCAGTGCACGGCCGCTCCCGCCCCGGCGAGGAGCACGGCGGTGGCGCGGCCTATGCCGCTGGCGGCGCCGGTGATCAGCGCGGTGCGGCCGGTGAGGTCGTACGCAGTGGGTGTGGGCATGCGGGGACGGTACGACTAGATCTGACGGAGCGTCAACTACGGTGTGGGGCCGGACTGGCAGCGGGGACACCAGTAGGTGGGGCGGTCGTCCTGCGGGGCCTCGCGGAGCGGGGTGCCGCAGAGCAGACAGGGACGGCGGCGGCGGCCGTAGACGAAGAGGTCCTGGCCCGGGTGGCGCAGGCCGGTGGTGTTGCGGCGACCGCGGTCCTTGTTGGCGTCGAGGAGCCGGTGCGCGGCGGCGGCGATCCGGGGGAGCGTGGCCGGCGGGATGTCGCCGACGGGCGTCCAGGGGGTGAGGCGGGCGAGGAAGCAGAGCTCGCACTTGAAGATGTTGCCGATGCCCGCCAGGTTGCGCTGGTCGAGCAGGGCCTCGCCGAGGGGGCGCTCCGGGGCGGCGAGGAGGTTCGCCGCGGCGGCCGCCTCGTCCCAGTCGGGCCCCAGGAGGTCGGGGCCGAGGTGGCCGACGGCGCGGTCCTCGTCGCAGGTGCGCAGCAGCTCGACCACCGGGAGGCGGTAGCCGATGGCGGTGTGTTCGGCGTTGGCGAGGATGACGCGGATCTCGTGGGCGGGGCCGGCCGGGCCGGGGGTGGCGGTGGTCGCGCGGCGGCGGGCCGTGGGGACGCCGGCGGCGGGGCCGGCCGTGCTGGTGGGACCGGCCGTGGGGAAGATGCGCCAGGTGCCGTCCATGCGGAGGTGGGTGTGGAGGGTGAGCGGGGTCGCCGCTTCCCGGACCGGGGCATCGAGGTCCTCGGCCGGGCCGAGACGGATGAGGAGGTGCTTGCCCCGGGAGACGACTGCGAGGGCGGTGCGGCCGGTGAGGTCGGCGGTGGCGAAGCGGGGGACGCGGAGGTCGGACCGGGTGATCACCTTGCCCGTCAGGGCCTCGCGGAGCCTGGCCGCGGCGCGGTAGATGCTGTCACCTTCGGGCATGGCCCCATTGTCCCGCGAGGGGGCGGTGGGCGGTGTCCCCCGAGGGGGCGGTGTCCGGATGCGGGTGGGCGCTCCGATGGCCTCCGCGCCGGCGATGGCCTCCGCGCCGGCGGGGGCGTGCCCCGCGGTCCCGGCCCCCCGGACCAGGGCCCCCGGACCGGGGTCCCGGCACGGACAGGCCCGTGCGGGCGCCGTGCTGCGTGCCGCGTGTTGCGGGGCACGCCGCGGGACGGCGCGCGCCCCGCGTCGCCCTCCGGGGCGCCCCCGGGGCCTTCCGGTCACCGCGCTAGCGCAGGCGGAGGCCGCGGGGAGTGGCGTGGAAACCCGAGGCCTCGACGGGCGGGGCGTAGGGGGAGGTGAGGGCGGGGGTGGCGTTGATGCGTTCCATGGTGAGGGCGGGGAGGGTGCCCGCGCGGGAGGCGCCCGTCAGGGCTTCCAGCGCTGCCGCGAGGCGGGGGTCGTCCGGCGGGGGCCAGGCGAGGAGCGTCTTGCCGCCGCGTTCCAGGTAGAGAGTGAGTTCGCCGTCGACCAGGACCACCAGGGAGCCCGCCTTGCGGCCCGGCTTGTGGGTGGCGCCGGACGGGGGCTCCGGCCAGGGCAGGGCGGCGCCGTAGGCGTTGGCCGGGTCGGCGGCGGCGAGGACCACCGCCGCCAGCGGGGGCGGGGTCCGCTCGGCGGCGCGGAGCCGGTCGACTGCGCCGTCCATGGCGAACTGGGCCGCGCCCAGGCCTTCGACCACGTAGCCCCGGCGGGCCTGGCCGCTGTCCTCGAAGGCGGACAGGATCCGGTAGACCGCGCTGAAGCCGCCTTCCACGCCCTCCGCGGCGACCGCGCCCCGGGTGACCACGCCGTGGCGGTCCAGCAGGGTACGGGCGAGGGCGTGCGCTCGGTGGGTCGGATCCGGGGCGTGGCCCGGCAGGAGCGACCAGCGGCCCGACACCGTGGGCGGCCCCGTACGGGAGGCCGGGGTGGCGAGCGTGCCGTAGCGGCCGCGCGGGACCGTGCGGCGCGCGCGGTGGGCCGTGGCGCCGGCCGTGCGGCCCGAGCCGAGGAGGGAGCGCAGGGGGGCCAGCGTGTCGTTCGTCAGACGGCCCGACCACGCCAGGTCCCAGACGGCCGAGGAGAGGTCCGCGTCCGAGACGGTCGGCATCAGGTCGCGCACCGACTCCGTGAGCTGGCGGAAGAACAGGCCGTAGCCCCCGGAGAGCGCGTTCAGGACCGCTTCGTGGAGCGGGGAGAGCTCGAGGGGGTGCGGCGGGGGGAGGAGCAGCGGGGCCGCCTCCGCGAGGTAGAGGGAGATCCAGCCGTCCTTGCCCGGCAGGGCTCCCGCACCCGCCCAGACCACCTCGCCCGTGGTGGTGAGCTCGTCCAGGAGCGTCGGCGTGTAGCCCGAGACCCGGGAAGGGAGGATCAGGCGTTCCAGGGCGGAGGCCGGGACCGGGGCGCCCTGGAGCTGCTCGATCGCGCGGACCAGGCCGTCGATCCCGCGCAGGGCCCCGCCCAGGTGCTGCCATTGGGGGAGGAAGGTGGCGAGGGAGGTCGGCGGTACCGGCTCCAGCTCCTGGCGCAGCGCCGCCAGCGAGCGCCGCCGCAGCCGGCGCAGCACCGTGGCGTCGCACCACTCCTGGCCGATGCCCGCCGGATGGAACTCGCCCTGGACCACCCGCCCGGCCGCCGCGAGCCGGTGCAGCGCGCCGTCGGTCACGGCGGAGCCCAGGCCGAAGCGGGCGGCCGCGTCGGCCGTGGTGAACGGGCCGTGGGTACGGGCGTACCGTGCGAGGAGGTCACCCAGCGGGTCCTTCACCGGCTCGGTGAACGCCTCGGGGACTCCCACCGGCAGGGCCGTGCCCAGAGCGTCCCGCAGCCGGCCGGCGTCCTCGACCGCGGCCCAGTGGTCCTCGCCGCCGATCCGGACGCGGATCGCCCTGCGGGAGTCGGAAAGGGACTGCGCCCATGCCGGGTCCGCGCCGCGTGCCGCCAGGTCCGCCGGGGTCAGCGGGCCCAGCAGGCGCAGCAGGTCGGCCACCGATTCGGCGCTCCTGGCCCGCCGGTCCTCCGTCAGCCACTGGAGCTCGCGCTCCAGCTCCGCCAGCACCTCCGCGTCCAGCAGCTCGCGGAGCTCCGCCTGGCCCAGCAGTTCCGCCAGCAGCCGGGAGTCCAGCGACAGCGCGGCCGCCCTGCGCTCGGCGAGGGGGGAGTCGCCCTCGTAGAGGAACTGGGCGACGTACCCGAAGAGGAGGGAGCGGGCGAAAGGGGAGGGCTCGGTGGTGGTGACCTCGACCAGGCGGACCCGGCGCGCCTCGATGTCACCCATCAGCTCGGTCAGGCCCGGCACGTCGAAGACGTCCTGCAGGCACTCGCGTACGGCTTCCAGGACGATCGGGAACGAACCGAACTCCGACGCCACCTGCAGCAGCTGCGAGGCGCGCTGGCGCTGCTGCCACAGGGGGGTGCGCTTGCCGGGATCGCGGCGCGGCAGGAGCAGGGCGCGCGCCGCGCACTCGCGGAAGCGGGAGGCGAACAGCGCGGAGCCGCCGACCTGGTCGGTGACGATCTGGCTGATGTCGCCGTGGTCGAAGGTCACGTCGGCCGCGCCGAGCGGGGCCTTCCCGTCGTCGAACTCGAAGGCCCGGTCCTGCGCCGGGTCGTGGTCCAGCAGGTCCAGGTCCATGCTCAGCAGGTCGGCGTCCGGGAGGCGGAGCACGATGCCGTCGTCGGCGTGCATCACCTGCGCGTCCATCCCGTACCGCTCGGAGAGGCGGGCGCCGAGCGCCAGCGCCCAAGGGGCGTGCACCTGGGCGCCGAAGGGGGAATGGACGACGACCCGCCAGTCGCCGAGCTCGTCGTGGAAGCGCTCGACGAGGATGGTCCGGTCGTCCGGTACGTGGCCGCAGGCCTCGCGCTGTTCGGAGAGGTACGCCAGCACGTTCTCGGCGGCCCAGGCGTCCAGGCCTGCCGCCAGCAGCCGCAGCCGGGCGTCGTCCGGCGCGAGGCCGCCGAGCTCGCGAAGGAACGCGCCGACCGCGCGGCCCAGTTCGAGGGGGCGGCCCAGCTGGTCGCCCTTCCAGAACGGCAGGCGGCCCGGTACCCCGGGGGCCGGGGTGACCAGGACCCGGTCGCGGGTGATGTCGACGATCCGCCAGGAGGTGGTTCCGAGGGTGAAGACGTCGCCGACGCGGGACTCGTAGACCATCTCCTCGTCGAGTTCGCCGACCCGGCCACCTCCCTTCTTCGGATCCGAGCCGGCCAGGAAGACGCCGAAGAGGCCGCGGTCGGGGATGGTTCCGCCCGAGGTCACCGCGAGCCGCTGGGCTCCCGGCCGGCCGGTGACCGTGCCGGCCACGCGGTCCCACACGACCCGGGGCCTGAGCTCGGCGAACGCGTCCGACGGATAGCGGCCGGCCAGCATGTCCAGCACCGCCGTGAAGGCCGAGTCCGGCAGCGCCGCGAAGGGCGCCGCCCGCCGCACCAGGGCGATCAGGTCGTCCAGCTGCCAGGTGTCCATCGCGGTCATCGCGACGAGCTGCTGGGCCAGGACGTCCAGGGGATTGGAGGGGATCCGCAGGGACTCGATCGAGCCCGTGCGCATCCGCTCGGTGACCACGGCGGCCTGGACGAGGTCACCCCGGTACTTGGGGAAGACGACTCCGGTGGAGACCGCGCCCACCTGGTGCCCGGCCCGGCCGACGCGCTGCAGCCCGGAGGCCACCGACGGCGGGGACTCCACCTGGATGACCAGGTCCACCGCGCCCATGTCGATGCCCAGCTCCAGGCTGGAGGTGGCGACGACCGCGGGAAGCCGGCCGGCCTTCAAGTCCTCCTCCACGAGAGCCCGCTGCTCCTTGGACACCGAACCGTGGTGGGCGCGGGCCAGCAGCGGCGGCGCGCCGAGCGCGGCGCCCGACTGGGCCATGACCTCGGCCGGGGGCGAGCCCTCGGGCAGCGGAGCGCCCGTGGCGCGCTCGTACGCGATCTCGTTGAGCCGGTTGCACAGGCGCTCGGCGAGGCGCCGGGAGTTGGCGAACACGATCGTGGAGCGGTGCGACTGGACCAGATCGGCGATCCGCTCCTCCACGTGCGGCCAGATCGACGGTCTGTCGCCGCCCTCCTTGCCCTCGGTGGCGGGGGAGCCGCCCAACTCGCCCATGTCCTCGACGGGGACGACCACCGACAGGTCGAACTCCTTGGTCGACGGGGGCTGGACGATCTCCGCCTTTCCACGCGGCGCGAGGTAGCGGGCCACCTCCTCCACGGGCCGGACCGTCGCCGACAAGCCGATCCGGCGCGCCGGACGCGCCAGCAGCTCGTCCAGCCGCTCCAGCGACAGGGCGAGGTGGGCGCCGCGCTTGGTCCCCGCGACCGCGTGCACCTCGTCCAGGATCACCGTCTCGACCCCGGCCAGGGCCTCGCGGGCCGCCGAGGTCAGCATCAGGAACAGCGACTCGGGCGTGGTGATCAGGATGTCCGGCGGCCGGGTCGACAGGGCCCGGCGCTCGGCGGGCGGGGTGTCCCCGGAGCGGATCCCGACCCGGATGTCAGGCTCGGGCAGCCCCAGGCGGGCGGACTCCTGCCGGATGCCGGTCAGCGGGCTGCGGAGATTGCGCTCCACGTCCACCGCCAGTGCCTTCAGGGGCGATACGTACAGCACCCGGCAGCGCTTCTTCGGCTCGGCGGGCGGCGGGACGGACGCGAGCTGGTCGAGGGCGGCCAGGAAGGCGGCCAGGGTCTTGCCGGAGCCGGTGGGGGCCACCACCAGCACGTCCGAGCCCTGCCCGATCGCCCGCCAGGCACCCTCCTGGGCGGAGGTGGGCGAGACGAAGGCCCCCGTGAACCAGGAGCGGGTCGCGGGGGAGAACGAGTCGAGCGCGGTACCGGACATGCCCCCATCGTGCACCCGCCCACTGACAACCCGCCGGACCTGCGCAAACGCCGACGCCGGGAGGGGCGCAGAATGAGGGGATGGGCACGGGGAGCGGAGCGGACGAGGGCCGCCGGGAGTGGGCGCGGCACTGGCAGTACGCGGAGCTGCCCGGCCTGGACCTCCTGCGCGCCCACTACGTGCGCCACACCTTCCCGCGCCACGCCCACGAGGGGTACGTCATCGCGGCCGTCACCGGCGGCGTCGAGGAGATCGGCCTGCCCGGCGGCACCGTCCGCGCCGGGCCCGGCAGCATGGTCCTGATCAACCCCGAGGTGGCGCACACCGCGCGCGCCGGAGTCCCCGAGGGCTGGGCCTACGCCACCCTCTACCCCTCCCTGGCGTTGATCACCGAGGTCGCCGCCGAGATCGGCACCCCGCACGGGACTCCCGGCTTCACCGCCGACACGGTCGCCGATCCGCAGGCCGCACGGGCCGTCACCGAGGTCCACCGGGCCGCCGAGGCCGGCAACGCGCTGGCCGCCGACACGCTGCTGCGCGGGGTGGTGGCCCGGATGCTGACGCGGCACGGCGGGCCGCTGCCCTTCGGTACGGTGCGCCGCGCGGGCGCCGCCGACGCGGAGCGGGCCCGCGCCGTGCTGGAGGACCGGATGGGTGAGCCGCCGTCGCTGGAGCGGCTCGCGGCGGAGCTGGGCACGAGCCCGTTCGCCCTGCTGCGGGCCTTCCGGGACCGGTACGGCATGCCGCCGCACACCTGGCTGACCGATGCCCGGGTCCGGCGGGCGCGCCTGCTGCTGGACGCCGGAACCCCGCCGGCGGAGGCGGCCGTCACCGTCGGCTTCACCGACCAGCCGCACCTGAACCGGCACTTCACCCGGATCGTGGGGGTGCCGCCGGGTGCCTACCGGCGGGAACGGGCCGCCGGTGGGGCTCGCTAGGGGGTGTCTGACGGATCAGGGTCGACCCCGGCCATGATCCATCAGACACCCCCTCGGCCAGGGCCGCGCGGGTCTCCTCGCCCAGCAGGGACCGGACGCGGTCGCCGAAGCCGGCCGACGCGCCCGGCAGGAGCTCGGCGGCCGCCAGCGCGCCCTTCGGCGAGGACCTGGCCCAGGGCCACCTCGCCCGGGTAGCAGGGCGACCAGAAGCCGTGCGGATGCCATGCACGGTGCAAGAACGTACAAGACCCGGGCCGCGGTCCGTCCGTAGGTTCGGGGCGTGGGAGAACAGCGGATGGCCATACGAGAAGTACCCGACCGAGCGCCCGGCCAGGAGGTTCCCGACGGAGCCGGGGCGGAGGCCGCGGTCACGACGCGCGCCGCCGTCGTGCGGGACGCGCTCGGCGTCGGGGTCGCGGTCGGGCTGTCCGGGTTCGCCTTCGGGGTGACCGCCGCCGGATCAGGCGTCAGCACCCTCCAGGCGTGTGTGCTGAGCCTGCTGGTGTTCACCGGTGCTTCGCAGTTCGCGCTGGTCGGAGCGCTGGCGGCGGGCGGGAACCCGTTCACCGCCGCCGCGGGGGCCTTCTTCCTCGGGACCCGCAACGCGTTCTACGGGCTGCGGCTGTCCCAGCTGCTCGCGCTCCCCAAGGGCGTGCGGCCCTTCGCCGCGCACTGGGTGATCGACGAGACCACCGCCGTGGCCCTCGCCCAGCCCGGCCGGAAGTCGGCCCGCCTCGGCTTCACGGTCACCGGGCTGAGCCTCTACGTCCTGTGGAACCTCACCACACTGTTGGGCGCGCTCGGTGCCGAAGCCATCGGGGACACCCGGGCCTGGGGGCTGGACGCCGCCGGGCCCGCCGTCTTCCTCGCGCTGCTCGCGCCCATGCTGAAGACCTCCGCCGAGCGGGCCGTCGCCGCGCTCGCGGTCGTCCTCGGGCTGGGCCTGCTCCCCGTGCTGCCCGCCGGGGTGCCCGTGCTCGTCGCGGCGCTGGCCGCCCCCGTGATCCTCTGGCTGAAGGGCCGCCGCTCGTGAACGTCTGGATCGCCATCGCCCTGACCGTCGTCGGCTGCTACGCCGTCAAGCTCGCCGGACTGCTCGTCCCCGCGGGGGCCCTGGAGCGGCCGGCCGTGCGCAAGCTCGCCGCGCTCCTGCCGGTCGCGCTGCTCGCCGCGCTCACCGCGCAGCAGACCTTCGCCACCGGGCACGAGCTCGTGCTCGACGCCCGCGCCGCCGGGCTCGCTGCCGCCGGGATCGCGCTGCTGCTGCGGGCCCCGTTCCTCGTCGTGGTCGCGGCGGCGGTGCTCGTCACCGCGGGACTGCGGGCCCTGGGAGGCTAAGGGCTGTCCCGCAATCCCCGGCGGGCGCACGACGCCAGCTACGGCACCTCGCCGCGTTGTCGGAACGCCCGAATACGCCCAGTATGGGGG
>NZ_JBEXOV010000095.1:0-26861 GCF_040611715.1 Streptomyces sp. NPDC006544
GCACGCTGTTGAGTTCTCAAGGAACGGACGCTTCCTTCGTACTCACCCTCTCGGGCTTTCCTCCGGGCGCTTCCTTCGTTCTTGTGTCTCCGACTTTATCAGACTCTTTCGTGTCCGATTCCCAGTCAGCGGGTTTCGCTTTCCAGGTTTTCGCTTTCGCGTTTCCCTTTCCGGCGATTCCGACTCTATCAGAAGTTTTCCACCGGATTTCCCGGCTTCAGATTCCTGAACGGAGAGTCGACTGTGCCCACTTGGAATTCAATTCCGGGGGGCGAGGAAGATTTTAAACCGTCACTGCCGAACTTGTCCAGTTCGAGGCAACCGTTCGAATCTACCTCCCCGCAGCGGCCGTGTCAACGGTCTTTGCGGGACGACGAGGAGACTAGCAGCTCGGGCGGGCCGTACGCACATCAGGCGGCGGTGGGGAGCGTCGCCGTCTGGTCGGCGGCCTCCACGTCGCCCACCTCGCCGGCGCGGGCCGCGCGGCCGCCCAGGACGTAGACGTAGACGAGGAAGGCCGCCTCGGCGGCCACTCCGATGCCGATGCGGGCCCAGGTGGGCAGGCCGGAGGGGGTGACGAAGCCTTCGATCAGGCCCGAGACGAAGAGGACCAGGGCCAGGCCCAGAGCCATGCCCAGAGCCGCGCGGCCCTGTTCGGCGAGGGCCACGCGGCGGGTGCGGTGGCCCGGGTCGATGACCGTCCAGCCCAGGCGCAGTCCCGTACCGGCGGCGACGAAGACAGCCGTCAATTCGAGGAGGCCGTGCGGGAGGATCAGCCCGAGGAACACGTCGAGGCGGTCGGCCGAGGACATCAGGCCGATGGCGACGCCCAGGTTCAGCATGTTCAGCCACAGGATGTACAGCACCGGCAGGCCCAGGAAGGCGCCCAGGACCAGGCACATCGCCGCCGCCTGGGCGTTGTTCGTCCAGACCTGGGCGGCGAAGGACGCCGCGGGGTGGCTGGAGTAGTACGTCTCGTACTCGCCGCCGGGCTTCGTCATCGCCTTCAGCTCGTCCGGGGCCCCGATGGCGCCCTGGATCTCCGGGTGGGTCGCTGTCCACCAGCCGATGATCACCCCGACCGCGATCGAGATCAGGGTCGTGGGTATCCACCAACGGCGGCTGAGGTAGACGGCGGCCGGGAAGCCGGCGGTGAAGAAGCGGGCCGCGTCGCGCCAGCCGCTGCGGCGGGCGCCCGTCACGGTGGCGCGGGCGCGGGCGACGAGCTGGGTCAGGCGGCCCGTGAGCATCGGGTCGGGGGTGCTGGACTGGATGAGGGAGAGGTGGGTGGAGGTGCGCTGGTAGAGCGCGACGAGTTCGTCGGCCTCGGCGCCCGTCAGTCGGCGGCCGCGGCCCAGGAGCTGTTCCAGACGAGCCCATTCCGCCTGGTGGGCTGCCACGAAGACGTCGAGATCCATGCGCTTGGCGCTCCCCTGCCCCTGGTTTCCTATTGCTTGAGCCGTCAGCTTGGCAGACTGGGCGGCCAAGGGGCGGGGCAGGTCACGTGAAGGGTGAGTACATCGGTGAGCGATCTGGTGACGGGGGACGCGGTCGTCCTGGGGCTCCGGCCGGCGAGGCTGCCGAGCCGGGCGCTGGCGATCCTGCTCGACCTGGCCGTGTACATGGCCGGGTATCTGCTCATCACGCTCGGGCTGGCCTTCGCCACCGCCTCGCTGGACGACGCGGCCCAGGCGGCCCTGGCCGTGTCCTCGTTCCTGCTCGTCCTCGTCGGCGTGCCGATCGCGGTGGAGACGCTGAGCCACGGGCGGTCGCTGGGCAAGCTCGCCTGCGGACTGCGGGTGGTGCGCGATGACGGCGGGCCGATCCGCTTCCGGCACGCGCTGGTGCGGGGGGCCCTCGGCGTCATCGAGCTGCTGGCCTTCTTCGGTTCGGTGGCGTGCATCGCCTCGCTGGTGTCCGAGCGGGGGCGGCGCCTCGGCGACGTCTTCGCGGGGACCCTGGTCATCCGGGAGCGGGTGCCGGGGGCGCGGGTGATGCCGGTCCCTCCGCCGCCGCCGTGGCTGGCCGGGAGGTTCGGCGCGATGGACCTGTCGGCGGTGCCGGACGGCCTGTGGCTGGCGATCCGCCAGTACCTGACCCGGATGAACCAGCTGGATCCGCAGGTGGGCGCCACGATGGCGGCCCGGCTCGCGGACGACCTGGTGGCGCGTACGGGGGCGCCCGCGCCGGCCGGGGTGCCGGCCGCCGCGTTCCTGATGGCGGTGGTGCACGAGCGGCAGTCGCGGGATGCCGCGCGGGCCTTTTCCCGTACCGGCGTCGCGCCGCAGCAAGCGGTGCGCGCAGGGTCGCCGGTGCACGCGCAGCCGCCGGCGCCGGGTGCCGTGCCGTACGGCGGGATGCCGGCCATGCCCGCCGTCGCGCCCGCACCGCCCGTCCCCGCGCCGGTCGCGCCGGCCGGGGCGCCCGTACCCGTACCCGTACCGGTGCGGACGCCGCGGGCCACCGGGTTCGCTCCGCCCGCCTGAGCTACTGCTCGAAGGTGGACGGCGGGGTCTCCAGGTGTTCGAGTTCGATGCCGGGGGCCGAGAGGACCACGTCGCCGGCGATGTGGACCCTGTGGACCTCGCCGGTGTCCAGGGCGCTGACCTGGTACTCGTCGACGACGAGCGGGCCGGTGTCGGTGCTGTGCTCCTCGCGGCGCAGCAGAGCCCACGCCTGGTCGACCGTACGCGGGGCCAGGACCGGGTCGGTCAGGGCCACGAGGCGGACGCGGGTGGCGGGTGCGCCCGGGTCGAGGCGGAGCCGGCGGGCCGTGGCGATCAGGAAGGCCGGGGAGGTGCCGGTGAAGCCGGGGGCCCGGACGTTGCCCTCGGTGGCCTCGGCTCCGAGGGGGTCGGTGCGGACCCAGGTGACGCCGTCGATGGCGGCGCCGCGGACCTGCCAGCCGGAGGCGTTGGCCTCGAGGCGGATGGGCCGGCCGAGTTCGTCGACGGCGAGGTCCACGGAGCCGCGGTGTTCGCCGCCGGGGGCGATGACCTGGGAGACGTAGCGCCAGCCCGAGGGGCCCGGGGCGCAGTGGAAGTGCTCCTCGCCGAGGGGGGTGTGGTCGTGCGGGTCGTGGAGCGAGTAGCGGCCGCGGGGCATCGGGCGGGGTCCTTGGGTCGGCGCGGGTGGCGGGGTGCGGAGTGCGCGTACGGGCTGCGGGGTGCGGAGTGCGCGTACGGGGTGCGGGTACGGGGTGCGGACGAAGGGTGCGGCGGGTACGGGGCAGGCCCCCGGCATCTCTGCCGGGGGCCTGCGTGACGTGCCGGCGCTGCTGCCGGGTGGGGATCAGTAGCGGTAGTGGTCGGGCTTGTACGGGCCTTCGACCTTGACGCCGATGTAGTCGGCCTGCTCCTTGCGGAGGGTGGTGAGCTTGACGCCGAGGGCGTCGAGGTGCAGGCGGGCCACCTTCTCGTCGAGGTGCTTGGGGAGCACGTAGACGTCGGTGGGGTACTCGGCGGGCTTGGTGAAGAGCTCGATCTGGGCCAGGGTCTGGTCCGCGAAGGAGTTCGACATCACGAACGACGGGTGGCCGGTCGCGTTGCCCAGGTTCAGCAGGCGGCCCTCGGACAGGACGATGAGGACCTTGCCGTCGGGGAACTTCCACGTGTGGACCTGCGGCTTGACCTCGTCCTTGACGATGCCCTCGATCTTGGCCAGGCCGGCCATGTCGATCTCGTTGTCGAAGTGGCCGATGTTGCCGACGATCGCCTGGTGCTTCATCTTGGCCATGTCCGAGGCCATGATGATGTCCTTGTTGCCCGTGGTCGTGATGAAGATGTCGGCGATCTCCACGACGTCGTCGAGCGTGGCGACCTGGTAGCCGTCCATGGCCGCCTGGAGCGCGCAGATCGGGTCGATCTCGGTGATGATCACGCGTGCGCCCTGGCCGCGCAGGGACTCGGCGCAGCCCTTGCCGACGTCGCCGTAGCCGAAGACGACCGCGACCTTGCCGCCGATGAGGACGTCGGTGGCGCGGTTGATGCCGTCGATGAGGGAGTGGCGGCAGCCGTACTTGTTGTCGAACTTCGACTTCGTCACGGCGTCGTTCACGTTGATCGCCGGGAACAGCAGGGTGCCTTCGGCCATCATCTCGTAGAGGCGGTGGACACCGGTGGTGGTCTCCTCGGTGACGCCGCGGATCTCGGACGCGAGCTGCGTCCACTTCTGCGGGGCCTCGCCCAGGGTGCGGTTGAGGAGGGTGAGGATGTGGCCGTACTCCTCGGAGTCCGCCGTGGACGGGTCCGGGGCCGCGCCGATCTTCTCGAACTCGACGCCCTTGTGGACGAGGAGGGTGGCGTCGCCACCGTCGTCGAGGATCATGTTCGGGCCGCCGGTGGGGGTGTTCGGCCAGGTCAGCGCCTGCTCCGTGCACCACCAGTACTCTTCCAGCGTCTCGCCCTTCCAGGCGAAGACGGGGACGCCCTGCGGGTTCTCGGGGGTGCCGTTCGGGCCCACGGCGATGGCGGCGGCCGCGTGGTCCTGGGTGGAGAAGATGTTGCAGGAGGCCCAGCGGACGTCGGCGCCGAGGGCGACGAGGGTCTCGATCAGCACGGCGGTCTGCACGGTCATGTGCAGGGAACCGGTGACGCGGGCGCCGGCCAGCGGCTGGGTCTTCGCGTATTCGGCGCGGATCGACATCAGACCCGGCATCTCGTGCTCGGCGAGGGTGATCTCCTTGCGCCCGAAGGCGGCCAGGGAGAGGTCCGCGACCTTGAAGTCGGTGAATGCGGCAGTCATGTGGATGCTGCTCCTCATGGGTCGAGAGGGTGGGTACGGCTGAGCCGTGCACCGTCCGTGGGGACGAGGCACATGGCGCTCAGTCCGTCGGGGGTCCTCTCTCCCCTCGGCCGGTCACGAGGACCGCCCGACCGCCATCAGCAGCGACGCCTGACACTGATGTCGAATCTACACCGATCGGCGGAGCGGGGCCCAGACGATCTCCGGGCAAGTCGTGGCCGGTGTTCGGGGGTGCCGGCGGCGAAGTCGGGGTCTTCCGGACTTATGATCCTCCGCCCGCGGGGTGAAGGGTGCCGTGTGGACCCGTGCGGCGGCCGGTCCGGGAGCGACCGCCGGACGCGACGGGGACCCCCGCGCGGGCGCGGGGGTCCCCGTCGGGTCCGGTGCGGTCAGTGGCCGTCGCCGCCCGGTGACGCGGCCGGGTTCGCGCCCCTCGCGGCGGCCTCGGCGTTGTAGATGTCCGGCTCCAGGTAGATCACCCGGGCGATCGGGACCGCCGCACGGATGCGGGCCTCGGCGGCGTTGATGGCGCCGGCCACCTCGCTCGCCGTGTCGTCGCTGCGGACGGCGATCTTCGCGGCGACCAGGAGCTCCTCGGGGCCGAGGTGCAGGGTGCGCATGTGGATGACGCCGGTGACCACGTCGCCGTCGACGACGGCGGCCTTGATCTTGTCGACGTCCTCGACGCCGGCCGCCTCGCCGAGCAGCAGGGACTTGGTCTCCGCGGCGAGCACGATCGCGATGACGATCAGCAGGAGGCCGATGCAGAGGGTGCCGATGCCGTCCCAGACGCCGTCACCCGTCGCGAGGGCGAGGCCGACGCCGGCCAGGGCGAGGACCAGGCCGATCAGGGCGCCGAAGTCCTCCAGGAGGACGACGGGCAGCTCGGGGGCCTTGGCGCGCTTGATGAACTGGCCCCACGAGAGGCTGCCGCGGACCTCGTTCGACTCCTTGATCGCGGTGTGGAAGGAGAAGGACTCCGCGATGATCGCGAAGACGAGCACGCCGATCGGCCAGTACCAGTTCTCGATCGCGTGCGGGTGCTTGATCTTCTCGTAGCCCTCGTAGATGGCGAACATGCCACCGACGGTGAACAGCACGATGGAGACGAGGAAGGCGTAGATGTACCGCTCGCGCCCGTAGCCGAAGGGGTGCTCGGGTGTGGCCTCCCGCTTGGCCTTCTTGCCGCCGAGGAGCAGCAGGCCCTGGTTGCCGGAGTCCGCCAGTGAGTGGACGCTTTCCGCGAGCATCGACGAGGAGCCGCTGAATACGAAGGCCACGAACTTGGCTACAGCGATGGCGAGATTGGCGGCGAGTGCCGCCACGATCGCCCTGGTACCGCCCGACGCGCTCATGGTTGCGATGTGTCCCTTCCTCGGTGCGCCGCCCCGGTCCGGGACGCCGCGCTACGGCCGCAGATTCTCACAGCCGCCGGTAGGGACGGTACGTCAGACCACCACCGTGGCGCGGAAGACCGTGCCGGTTCCGGACAGTTCGGCCCTTTCCCCCGCCGGGACGAACACGGACTCGCCGGGGGACAAGGGCAGTTCGCCGGACTGCGCGGAGGAGGCCTTCGGGGACCCGGCCGTGCAGAGCAGGATCTGCGGTGTGGCGTCGGAGAGCGCCCGGGGGGCGCCGCCGGTGGCCAGGACGAAGCGGGAGAGCCGGAATTCGTCGATGGGCGTCTCGTAGACCTCTTCGCCGTCGCCCTCGGGGCGCAGGACGGCGGGGTCGCCGGGTTCGAACGCGACCACCTTCAACAGCTCCGGCACGTCCACGTGCTTGGGGGTGAGCCCGCAGCGCAGGACGTTGTCGGAGTTGGCCATGAGCTCGACGCCGAGGCCGTCGAGGTAGGCGTGCGGGATGCCGGCGCCGAGGAACATGGCTTCGCCGGGCTGGAGTCGCACGTGGTTGAGGAGCATGGCGGCGATGACGCCGGGGTCGCCGGGATGGTGGTGGACGAGTCCCGCGTACGGGGCGTACGGGCCCCCGAGCCGCTCGGCGGCGGCCGCGGCCTCGGAGACCGTACGGGCCGTCTCGGCGCGGTCGGCGGTCAGGACGGCGGTGAGCACCTCGCGCAGGGCCGCCTCCTCGGGGTGGGCCCGCAGGAGGTCGGCGTAGGGCTTGAGGGAGTCGACGCCCAGGCCCTCCAGCAGTTCGGCGGCCGCGAGCGGCGGCCGGAACCCGCACAGGCCGTCGAAGGGGGTGAGGGCGCAGACCAGTTCGGGCTTGTGGTTGGCGTCCTTGTAGTTGCGGTGCGGCGCGTCGATCGGGACGCCGCGGCGCTCCTCGTCCTCGAACCCGTCCTCGGCCTGGGCCAGGTCGGGGTGGACCTGGAGGGAGAGCGGGGCTCCGGCGGCGAGGAGTTTGAGGAGGAAGGGCAGCCGGGGGCCGAACTTGCTGACGGCGGCGAGCCCCAGCTCGCCTTCGGGGTCGGCGGCGATGACCTCCGAGAGGGTGGTCTCGCCGGCGCCGCGGTCGAGGCGGGAGGGGGCGGATCGGTGGGCTCCCATCCACATCTCGGCCTGCGGTTCCCCGGTGGGCGCGACTCCGATGAGCGCGGGGATCGCGGTGGTCGATCCCCACGCGTACGGTCGGATCGTGTTGGTGAGGCGGTCCATCGGTCGTCTTCCTGAGTGAGAGGGCACGGTCGTGCGCCTCAGCTTCGTCCTCCAGAGGCCAGCGCCAGGTAGGCGGTGGCGAAATCCGTGACGGCGAGGAGTTCGGCGAGCTGTTCCAGCTCGGTGCCCTCCTCCGGAGCCAGCTCACTGATGGCCGTTTCGTGACTGGCGGCCAGTTCCCGGGCGGCGGGGCCGGCCGTCAGTCCGCCTGCGGGCCGGTCGCGCAGCAGGACGATGCGTGCGCGCAGGGCCTGCGGTTCTTCCACCCGGTCGCGGAAGAAGTCTTCGGGGTCGGCGCCGGCGGCGAAGGAGCCGGCGAGCAGGACACCGTGGGCCGGCAGGGCCTCGGGAAGGTCGGCGGCGAGTGCGGGGCGCCCGGCGAGCTCGGCGAGGGTCGCGGCGAAGCGGCGGCCGGCGGGACCGGCTCCGGCGCCCTCGCTCCAGATGAGCGGGAGGGAGTCGGCGAGCTCGGCGGCGAGGGTCTTGGCCGGGTTGGAGTAGGTCGCGATGGCGGGGCCGCAGCGCTCGGCGGTGCGGTCGAGCCGGTCGGCGACGAGCTGCAGGGTGTGCGGGGCCGCCGCGATCAGGCCCACCCGGTCGAGGAGCACCAGCAGCGGGGTCAGCAGGGCCCACAGGGCGCCGGGGCCGGCCGCGGCGGACTCGTCGTACTCCTGGTACGGGGCTTTCGCCATCGGTACGAGGAGCCCGTGCGCGCCCTCCACCGCCTCGCTCAGCGGCGACCGCTCGGGCGCGACGGCGACGACGGTGGACCCGCGCCGGTAGGCCTGCTCGGCGAGGAGGGCGAGGCCCGGCTCGGTGCCGTCGGTGGTGGCGATGAGCAGCAGGTCCACGGGGCCGGCCCAGCCGGGCAGGGTCCAGCGCAGCGCCCCGGCGGCGTGTGCGACGCCGGTGGGGTGGAGCCGGATGACGGGCGCGGAGGCTCCGGCGAGCGCTCCGAGCAGGTCGGCGACCCCGGTGGCGGCGGTGCCGGGTCCTGCGATGAGGACGGCGCGGGGGCGGCCGTCGGGCCGCAGGTCGGCGAGGCCCGCCTCGACGGCGTGCCGCGCCGCGGTGCGCACCCGGGCTCCGGCCTCGGCGGCGCCGCGGAGCAGGCCTCGGCGGTCGGCCCGGGCGAGATCGTCCGGTGCGTCGAGGAGTGACTCGTCGAGCATGGCGGCCTCCGGCTATGTCCGTTGCGTGTCCCGTGGTGACGGAACCTGTGGGGTGACGGAACCAGTCTCAGCGTTCGCGCGAGGTGGAGGTGTCGGCTCAGGCGGGGCGGCGCGCCTCGTCCACGAGGAGCACCGGGATGCCGTCGCGGACCGGGTAGGCGAGACCGCAGTCCTGGCCTCCGGTGCAGATCAGCTCGGGGGCCTCCGCGTCGGCCGACTTGTCCTCGAGGGGCGAGTGGCAGGCGGGGCAGGCGAGGATCTCCAGAAGGCCGGCTTCGAGCGGCATGGCGGCGAGTTCCCTTCGGGGATGCGGATGGGGCCTGGTCAGCGTACCGCCGAGTCACCTGCGGTGCGGTCGGACGGTGACCCGGCGGCAGCGACGCCGACGGGAGCGGTCCGCGCGCGGACCGCTCCCGTCGGCGTCCTGGCTCAGGCCCGGATGAGGGCGAGGACCTCGTCGCGGACCTTGGCGAGGGTGGAGGCGTCGCGGGCTTCCACGTTCAGGCGCAGCAGCGGCTCGGTGTTGGAGGCGCGGACGTTGAACCACCAGTCGGTGCTGGTCACCGTGAGGCCGTCCAGTTCGTCGAGGGTGACGCCGTCCTGCGCGCCGTACGCCGCCTTGACGGCGGCCACCCGGCCGGCCTGGTCGGCGACGGTGGAGTTGATCTCGCCCGATCCCGCGTAGCGGTCGTAGGAGGAGACCAGCTCGGAGAGGGGGCCGTCCTGGCCGCCGAGGGCCGCGAGGACGTGGAGCGCGGCGAGCATGCCGGTGTCCGCGTTCCAGAAGTCCTTGAAGTAGTAGTGCGCGGAGTGCTCGCCGCCGAAGATGGCGCCGGACTTGGCCATCTCCTCCTTGATGAAGGAGTGGCCGACGCGGGTGCGGACGGGGGTGCCGCCGTTCTCGCGGACGACCTCCGGGACGGACCAGGACGTGATCAGGTTGTGGATCACGGTGCCGGTGCCGCCGTTGCGGGCCAGCTCGCGGGCGGCGACCAGGGCGGTGATGGCGGACGGGGACACGCCCTCGCCGCGCTCGTCGACGATGAAGCAGCGGTCGGCGTCGCCGTCGAAGGCGATGCCGAGGTCCGCGCCCTCGGACTTCACGCGGGCCTGGAGGTCGACGATGTTCTTCGGGTCGAGGGGGTTGGCCTCGTGGTGGGGGAAGGTCCCGTCCAGCTCGAAGTACATGGGGACGAGGTCCAGCGGGAGGCCGGAGAAGACGGTGGGGACGGTGTGGCCGCCCATGCCGTTGCCGGCGTCGACGACGACCTTGAGGGGGCGCAGGCCGGTGAGGTCCACCAGGCCCTTGAGGTGGTCGGCGTACCCGGTGAGGGTGTCCTGCTCGGTGATGGTGCCCGGGGTGGTGCCGGCGGGGATCGCGGGGGCGCCCTCGTCGGTCCACTTCTCGGCGAGCTCGCGGATGGTGCCGAGGCCGGTGTCCTGGCCCACGGGGGCGGCGCCGGCCCGGCAGAGCTTGATGCCGTTGTACTGGGCGGGGTTGTGCGAGGCCGTGAACATCGCTCCGGGCAGGTTCAGCTTGCCGGAGGCGTAGTACAGCTGGTCGGTGGAGCACAGTCCGATCAGGGTGACGTCGACGCCGCGGGCGGCCGCGCCGCGCGCGAAGGCGCCGGACAGGCCGGGCGAGGAGGGGCGCATGTCGTACCCGACGACGATCGCGCTCGCACTGGTGACCTCGACGAATGCGGCACCGAACAGTTCGGCCAGGGCCTCGTCCCACTGGTCCGGGACGACACCCCGTACGTCGTAGGCCTTGATGATGTTCGAAAGATCGGTGGCCACTGCCTGCCCTCCTGAAGCTGATCTGCGATGGGGCAAACCTACCGTGGACAGAGAGTCGCTTTTCATACGATCAGAGCGTCAGGAATCCGGCGATCGCAGGACCCTGAGGTGTCCGCGGCGGGTCTCGCCCGTGCTGGAACCACTGTGACCTGCGCCCGGGCCGCGGGCCTCGGCGGCACGCTCGGGCGGGCGGGCGGCTTCCCGTACGGCGTTGGCGAGGGCTTCGAGATCGTCGCCGGTGGGCCGGGAGGGCGGGGAGCCGTCGGTGAGGCGCACGACGTCCCAGCCGCGGGGGGCGGTCATCCGCTCCGCGTGCTCGGCGCACAGGTCGTAGCAGTGGGGTTCGGCGTAGGTGGCGAGCGGGCCGAGGACTGCGGTCGAATCGGCGTAGACGTACGTCAGCGTCGCGACGGCAGGGCGGCCGCACGCGGTGCGAGAACAGCGACGTACAAGGCTCACGACGTTGGACCGTACCGCACTCTTGACCGGGCCGCGACGACTCGCCCCCCGGCCACTCCCCCGTGTCGGCCGATCACCCCCGCCCGGCGGGGGTGTGCGGGCTACCCTGCGGGGGTGACGGACAGCTCCCTGCCTCCCCTTCCCCCGCCCCTGCCCCTCCCGGAGGCCTCCGCCGACGGCGAGCCGCGGGTACGGCGGCGCGACCGGCACGGGCGGGGCATGCGCGGGCCGGTCGCCCCTCCGCAGGTGCCGCTGTCGGCCAGCCGGTCGGAACTGTTCGGCGATCTCGTACGGGACTCCGTGGAGCGCCTGGAGCGGCGCTGGCCGCAGCTGGCGGACGTGGAGTTCCTGGTCGGCGACGTCCCGGGACCGCCGGGCGGGGCGGACGCGGGGTGGAACGACGAAGCGGTCCCGCTGGGGGCGCTGGTCGAGGCGGGCGGCGGGCGGCCGGCCCGGATCGTGGTGTTCCGGCGGCCGGTCGAGATCCGGACGAAGACGCGGGACGAGAAGGCGCTGCTCGTACACGAGATCGTGGTGGAACAGGTGGCGGAGCTGCTCGGGCTGTCACCCGAGACGGTGGATCCGAGGTACGGGGACGGCTAGTGCTGTGACCGGAACGGTTTGCCGGGACCGGGACCGGGGGCCGGGGGCCGGGACCGGCCCCCGGCTCTGAGGGTCAGTCGTCGGTGAGGACCGAGAGGTCCTGCGAGGCCTTGGGGACCGAGACGGTCGAACGGTCGTCCGAGAGGGTCTGGACGGTGAACATCGGGGTGCCGTCGCGCGGGACGGTCAGCGTGCGGGACGCGTGGACCGGGCCTCCCGTGAGGGTTTCCACGGTCAGGGCGTAGGAGCCCTTGCCGCCCGCCGGGGCGACCGTCAGGGTCTGGGTCGCGCCCGCCTTGACCGTGACCTCCTGGGAGGCCGGCTCGCCGCCCTCCGTGCCCGGGGAGGCCGTCACCCGGACCTTCGCGTCGGCTCCGGACGCCGCCGTCAGGGCCAGCACGGTCGCGTTCTCCTCGAGGCGGTTGTCGGCGACGGTCGCCCGTGCGCCCACCGGTGCGGCCGCCTGGACGAAGCCGATGTCCTGCTTGGCGCCGCTGCCGCGGACGACCCGTACCGCCGCGACCACCGGGACGGGGTTCTTGCCCTCGGGCGGGGACAGGACGAGGGAGCCCGCTTCGCCGCGGGTGACGTCCTTGAGGTCGACGCTCGCGGTCATCCCGGCCTTGACGTGGAGCTGCTCGTTGCCCGCCGGGGTGATGGAGCCGCTCGCCGCGGCCAGGCGGATCCTGAGGTCCGCGTCCTCGTCGCCGGGGACGAAGGCGACCAGCCGCACCGAGGCGGCGTCCGCCGGGATGCCCGGCAGGACCAGCGTGCCCGCCGGGTCGACGGAGGCGGGCAGCCAGTCGGAGCCGACGCCCTCCTCGCCCACCTGGGCGGTGGCACCGACCCGGCCGGCGCGGGTCGTCACGTGGGCGGTGACGTCCGCGAGCTGCGCGCCGGGGGCGAGGGAGGCCAGGGAGATCGCCTTGCTGGACTTCGGGTCGACGCGGATGTTCTCGCTGGTGCCCGCTTCGGTCTTCACCGCCCCGTCGGGGCCGAACATCTTGATGTCCACGACGGCCGCGGCGTCGTCGGGGTTGGTGAGGTGGACGTAGTCCTCGCGCCCCTTCGCGGTGCTCACGCCGGGGAACCAGAAGTCGGTGCCGGGCGCGGTGCAGCTGACGCCGAGCAGGCCGCGCGTGCGGCCGACCGAGACCACCGTGGTCTGCTGCGCGCTCCAGCCGGGGGCGAGGAATCCGTCGGCGGTGCCGGTGAGGGCGGGGGCCTCGGCGCCGGAGGCCTTGGCGCCGACGGGCTTGCCGGGCTCCTTGAGCTCCAGCACCGGCTTGGCGTCCTTGGTCGCGCCGAGCAGCCGGGCGGAACCCGTGCCGCCGGCCGCGGCGGCGCCGGGGGTGAGGGCGGTGTACACGGTGTCGGCGATGTCGGAGGTGCTGGGCGCGGGGCACACCAGCAGGGACCGCTCGACGGGCATCCGGGCCGCGGTCCTGCCGGACGCGGCCGCGGGGGCCCCGTCGGCGGCGGGCGCGGTGAGGGCGGCCAGGCCGGTGACGGCGGCCAGGGCCGCGGTGACCGCGGCGAGCGTCAGGGGTACGCGCTGCTTCACTGCTGGGGGCTCCCGTCCGGACGCGGGGCGTGCTGCCCGCCGTGCTGTCCGTCGTGCTGTCCGTAGGCGTCGTACGGCTCGTACGGCTCGTACGGGTACGGGTACTGCTCGTGGTCCTGCTGGTGCGGCTGCTCCTGCTGGTACGGCTGTTCCCCGTACTGCTGCTGCGCCTGCTGCTGGTCGTACGGGTACGGGTACGGGTACGGCTCGTGCGGCTGCTGCGGCTGTTGCTGCTGTTGCTGCTGGGCCTCTTGGTGACCGTAGGCGTAGCCGTCCTGGTCCCCGTAGGCCTGCTGGTAGGCGTACGCGTCGTCCCCGTACGCCTGCTGCTCCGGGATCTGCGCGTACGGGTCGGCCGCGACGGCCGCCTCGGCGGGGGCCGCGGCCTCCGCCTCGGACTGCTCGCGCAGGCGGCGGGCGCGGCGGCCCTCGCCGGCGTCCTCGGCGGCCGCGGACTCCTCCTCGGGGAGGTCGTCGTCGAGGCTGGTGCGGCGGCCCGGCAGGGCCATCACGAGCAGGACCAGCGCGAGCAGGCCCTGCGCCCAGTGCCAGGCGGTCCGGGTGAGGGCGTCGTCGTGGACGAGGTCGAGGCGGCCGCCGCCGGCGGGGAGCTCGAAGCCCTGGGCCCAGCCGTCCAGCGTCTTGGCCTTGAGGGGCTTGCCGTCGAGGGTGGCCTGCCAGCCCGCCGCGGCCTTGTCGGCGATGCGCAGCGTGCGGCCGGCCTCGCCCTCCGGGATCTTGCTGTGGACCTCGACGGGGCCGGAGGCCACCGGGATGGGGGCCTCGCCGGGCTTGACGGGGAGGATGACGGCGCGGGCGACCTGGCGGTCCACGCGCCACAGGGCGCTGCCCTCGAGCTTGCTGAGGCGGCTGAGGCCGGGGGTGGCGTCGAGGACGCGGCCGATCTGCGGCGGGGCTCCGTCGCGGACCAGGATGTAGCGGATGGCGAAGCCGCCGAGCTGGTCGGTCTGGTCGGCGCCGGATCCGGCGACGAGGCTGGAGACGACCTTGTCGAGGCGGGTGTCGCTGCCGGCCTGGGCGGCGAGTTCGGCGTCGCCCAGGCGGCCGCCGGAGCCGCGGACGAGGCTGTAGGAGAGCGCGGCCGGGGAGGTCGCGCCGATGACGAGGGTGCGGGCCTGGTCGCGGGTGCCGCTCTCCTCGGCGACGAACGCGGGGACCTGTACGGGGTCGCGACGCTCCAGCGGGCCGGCGGCTCCGCTGAGCATCCAGCCGGCCGCGCCGATCAGGGGTCCGACGGCGGCGGCGAGGGCGATGAGGACGGCGAGCGGCTGGCGCCAGCCGAAGCTGCGGGCGGCCACGCGTTCCTTGGCCCCCTCGGCGCCGACGGCGGCGGCGGCCAGCAGGGCCAGTCCGTAGACGAGGGTGGCGGGGCCGGCCCAGGCCGTGCGGTTGACGAGGACGGCGAGGACGAGCGCGGCGAGCGCGGCGGCCCAGGCGGTGCGGACGGCGAACTGCCGCTCGGTGCGCAGCAGGGCGGCCAGGGCGGCCAGGACGACGCCGATGAGGATCAGCCCGCCGGCGGTGCGGGGGCCGCCGGGGCTGATGCCGAGCAGGTCCAGGGCTCCTGCCGAGCCGGCGCCGTAGGGCAGACCGGCCTCGTTCAGGAAGCGGCTGGGGTGGGTGAGCAGGCTCAGCGACCAGGGGGCGAGGACGAGGAGCGGGACGGCGAGCGTCGCGAGGAGGCGCGGTCCGTACGTCTTCCAGTGCGCGCGGCGCAGTACGAGCGCGGCCGCTCCGAGTACGGCGGCGAGCGGCCAGACGACGGGGGTGAAGGCGGTGGCCAGGCTCAGCAGGAGGGTGTAGGTCCAGGCCGAGCGCCAGGTTCCGGTGGCGCCGTCGGCGCCTTCCGCGCCCTGCCCGCTGCCGAAGCCGAAGGCGGCGACGGCGGAGCGGGCGATGAGCGGGAGCAGGATCGCGAGGACGGCAGTGCCGAGGCGGCCGCCGGCGAGGGCTCCGGTGACGGCGGGCAGGAAGGCGTAGGCGACGGCGGCCCAGGCGCGCAGCAGCCGGGAGGCGACGAGCGGCCGGGAGGCGAAGTAGGCGCTGAGCCCGGCGAGCGGGACGGAGCAGACGAGCAGGAGCGTCAGCGCGGCGTTGGTGGAGCCGAGGAGCAGGGTGGAGAAGGCTCCGAGGACGGCGAGGTAGGGGGGCGCTCCGGTGGTGGTGCCGGTGCCCACGGGCTGCCAGTCGTCGGCGTAGGTGCGCCAGAGGTCGAGTCCGCCGCCGGGGGCGGGGAGCAGCGCGCCGCCCATGAGGGAGCCGCCGCCGAGCAGGGAGCGGCAGGCGATGACGGAGACGAGCAGGAGGAGGGCGAAGAGGACGGGCGCGGGCTTGCGGGCGATCCGCTTGATGCGCGCGAACTGCTCGATCTCCAGGTAGTCGGCGTCGTCTCCGCCGGGCCCGGATTCGACGGCTCCGCCGTGCCGGCCGGCGCCCGCGGCCGCGGCCTCGGCGTCGCGGTCGGCGCCGAAGTAGCCGGCGAGCTGTTCGGCGTTGGCGCGCAGGGTGGCGCCGGAGGGCGGGAAGAGGGGGCGCAGTTCCTTGGCGGGGACGGCGGGACGGCGGCGTGCTCGGCGGGCGGCGAGGACGCGGCCGGGGCGGAGCAGGGTGGCCAGGAGGCCGGTGATCTCGTCGACGGCCTGTCCGGGGGCCTTGCCGATGAGGTAGGCGAGGGTGCGCAGGACGGTGCCGACGAGGACGCGCAGCAGGACGTACGGGAGGGCGCGGCCGGAGCTGTTGGCCAGCATGGTGTAGACGGCGCCGGCCTTGTCGACGCGGTGCGGGCTGGCGGTGCTGCGGCCGGCGCAGTCGACGGTGCGGCGTTCGCGGGCGGAGGCCTCGGCGTGCCGCAGGACGGCGTCGGGGGCGATGAGGACGGCGTGGCCGGCGCTCTGGGCGCGCCAGCACAGGTCGACGTCGTCGCGCATGAGGGGCAGCCGGCGGTCGAAGCCGCCGAGGGCGTCGTAGACGTCGCGGCGGATCAGCATGCCGGCGGTGGAGACGGACAGGACGGGCTGGACCTGGTCGTGCTGGCCCTGGTCCTGCTCGCGGCGGTCGAGGCCGGTCCAGCGGCGGCCGCTGCGGGCGATGGTGACGCCGACTTCGAGGAGCTGCTTCTTGTCGTACCAGCCGCGCAGCTTGGGGCCGATGACGGCGGCGTCGGGGTTGTCCTCGGCCACGCGCAGCAGTTGGGCGAGGGCGTCGGGCTCCGGCGCGCAGTCGTCGTGGAGCAGCCAGAGCCACTGGACGGGTTCGCCGTGGGGCAGTTCGGGGAGGTCGTAGGTGTCGTCGCGCCAGGTGCGGCTGACGGGGTCCCAGCCGGAGGGCCGCTTGAGGTACGGGAGGTCCTCGGGGGTCAGCGTGGGGGCGGTGCGGGCGGCTTCCTCGACGGCGGCGCCGAAGCCGGTGCGGCGGGCGAGGTGGAGGACGCGGTCGTCTCCCAGGGCCTCGCCGAGCAGGCGCGCGGAGTCGTCGGCGCTGCCGGTGTCGGCGGCGATGTGGTTCTGGGCGGGGCGTTCCTGGGCGAGGAGGCCGGCGAGCGTCCGGGGCAGCCAGCGGGAGCCGTCGTGGGCCACGACGACGGCGGTGACGACGTGCCGGGGGAACTCTGGTGCGGCGGCAGCCTGGTAGGAGGCGCTCGACTGGCTGTGCAGGGACATCGCGGTACGGGCCCTCCGGCCGGGGGTCCGGGGGTGTTGTGCCCTCGGAGGCTGCTGGACAGCGCCCCACACTAACGGCTGAGAACACAGCGGTCCGCCTCCTGCGGGGAAGGTGCGGGAGGCGGACCGTTTGCTCTGCTCGTCGTACTGCTGGTCGAACTGCTCGCCGTGTTGCCCTTTGTGGCGGTATGGGTACTGCCGCGGGCGGGGCGGGCGGTGCTGCCCGTGCCTGGGGCGGTGACGGCGGCCGTGCGGCGGGGTGCGCCGTCGGACGTGCCGTCGGAGGTGTCGGCGGATATGCCGTCGGATATGTCGTCCGTCGTGCCGTGGGCGCCGCTCGACGCGGGCTGCGGGCGTTTCAGACGGCGGCCTTCTTCAGACGCCGGCGCTCGCGCTCCGACAGGCCGCCCCAGATGCCGAATCGCTCGTCGTTGGCGAGGGCGTACTCAAGGCATTCGGAGCGGACTTCGCAGGCGAGGCAGACCTTCTTGGCCTCGCGGGTGGAGCCGCCCTTCTCGGGAAAGAAGGACTCGGGGTCGGTCTGGGCGCAGAGAGCTCGCTCCTGCCATCCGAGCTCTTCGTCCGCCTCCTCGACCAGCAGTTCCTGAACCAGCTCGGTCATGTGCGCCCCTTGCTCTTCTGTACGTCCCCGTGATGATGCCGTCACTCATCGCTACGTAACGACACGAGTGAAATTACAAGTGTGAGGCTCCGGCGTAGTCAAGCCGAGATCTGCTATTGGGCCCCTTATTCACTCTGCGGAACCAAGCCTAAGCAGAAAGTGTTCATATCGCCAAAAATCGTGACACATGCAACGGGCGTCACATGCGACACCCCTCTACCCCGCAATCGACGCGCCACTCGGTGGCAGGGTTCCGATCCGGCCGGAGAAGCGGCACGGATCACATTTCGGCCACAGATCGACAACACGCGGCGTGACGGGTTTAAGGGCTGCCACAGCTGGGCTGCGACACGACTCGCAGCGCCACATCCCCGGACAACGACTGCACAAACCTTTCTCCGGGCACGGTAACCGGATGAGGTGAAACTTTTCCGCCAAATCGGACATTGGGTTGACAGTCCGACCTCCCACCGGGTCTCCTTGTTGCCATGTCAGCGCCCGCAGCCGCCACCCGGACCCCCATTCGTGGGTTCCTGTGCGCTGCCCAGGTTCGCTGTTGCTGTTGCAGCTGTTGATGCCTACGGAGCTCCGGCTCCTCTGAGCTCCAGCCGCGCTCCCGCAGCGACCGCCAGCACGACTGACATCCGTCGAGGAATCCCCCGATGAACAGCACCGCCCCCCTGAACGCCGCCCCCGCGATGGTCGAGAGCGACCTCCAGATCGCCGGCGACATCCTCTCGGTCCAGCACCTGCTCCAGCCCGCCCCCGAGCACCCGGCCACCGTCGCCGAGTTCGTGGGCCTCGCCCGCTCCATCGCCGAGGACCGCTCCGCCTGGGAGCACCTGGTCCGGTACGACGCCACCACCCGCTGGTACCACCGGCTGCGCACCGGCCCCGGCTACGAGGTCTGGCTGCTCAGCTGGGTGCCCGGCCAGGGCAGCGGCCGGCACGGCCACGGCGCCTCCTCCGGCGTCCTGACCGTCCTGGACGGCGAGCTCACCGAGCACACCGCCCGCGGCCCGCTCTCCCTCGGCGCCGGCTCCCAGCGCGTCTTCGCCCCCGGCTACGCCCACGAGGTCGTCAACGACGGCCTCGAAGGAGCGGTAAGCCTGCACGTGTACTTCCCCGGCCTCACCGAGATGCCGATGCACCACTGCTCACCCGCCCGGCCCCGGGCCCTGTCGGTCTGATCCCCGGGCCGCCTGACAGACTGCGCAGCATGCGCATTGTTGTACTGGCCGGCGGCATCGGCGGCGCCCGTTTCCTCCGCGGACTCAAGGCCGCGGTTCCCGACGCGGACATCACGGTCATCGGCAACACCGGTGACGACATTCACTTGTTCGGGCTCAAGGTGTGCCCCGACCTGGACACGGTGATGTACACCCTCGGCGGTGGCATCAACGAGGACCAGGGCTGGGGCCGCACCGACGAGTCCTTCACCGTCAAGGAGGAACTCGCGGCGTACGGGGTCGGACCCGCGTGGTTCGGCCTCGGCGACCGTGACTTCGCCACCCACATCGTCCGTACGCAGATGCTCGGCGCGGGCTACCCGCTCAGCGCCGTCACGGAGGCACTCTGCGACCGCTGGCAGCCCGGCGTCAGGCTGCTCCCCATGTCCGACGACCGGGTCGAGACCCACGTCGCGATCACCGACGCCGCCACCGGCGAGCGCAAGGTCATCCACTTCCAGGAGTACTGGGTGCGGATGCGCGCGGCCGTGGACGCCGAGGCCGTCGTACCCGTGGGCGCCGAACAGGCCAAGCCCGCGCCCGGCGTCCTGGAGGCCGTCGCGGCCGCCGACGTGATCGTCTTCCCGCCGTCCAACCCCGTGGTCTCGGTCGGCACCATCCTCGCCGTGCCCGGCATCCGCGAGGCCGTGGCCGCCGCCGGAGCGCCCGTCATCGGCCTCTCCCCCATCGTCGGGGGCGCCCCGGTGCGCGGGATGGCCGACAAGGTGCTCGCCGCCGTCGGCGTCGAGTCCACCGCCGCGGCCGTAGCCCTGCACTACGGCACCGGACTGCTCGACGGCTGGCTGGTGGACACCGCCGACGCGGATGCCGTCGCCGCGGTGGAGGCCGCCGGCATCACCTGCCGGGCGGTGCCGCTGATGATGACCGACCTGGCCGCCACCGCCGACATGGCGCGAGCCGCGCTGGAACTGGCGGAGGCCTCCCGGTGACCGCCCCGCACCCGTCTCCCGGGCACGGCCCCTCGTACGAGGTCCGGGCCCTCGGCGGGATCCCGGAGGTGCGGCCCGGCGACGACCTGGCGGCGCTGATCGCCGCGGCCGCCTCGGCCGGATGCGGGCTGCGGGACGGCGACGTCCTGCTCGTCACCTCGAAGATCGTCTCCAAGGCGGAGGGCCGGATCGTCCGGGCCGAGTCGCGCGAGGAGGCCATAGACGCCGAGACCGTACGGGTCGTCGCGCGCCGGGGCCCGCTGCGGATCGTGGAGAACCGGCAGGGCCTGGTCATGGCCGCCGCGGGAGTCGACGCCTCCAACACCGAGGCCGGCACCGTCCTGCTGCTGCCGGAGGACCCCGACGCCTCGGCCGCCGCCCTCCGGGCGGGGCTGCGGGAGGCGCTGTCGGTCGACGTGGGCGTCATCGTGACGGACACCTTCGGGCGGCCGTGGCGCACCGGGCTCACCGACGTGGCCATCGGCTCGGCGGGCGTACGGGTCCTCGACGACCTGCGCGGGGGCACCGACGCCCACGGGAACCCGCTGAGCGCGACGGTCGTCGCGACCGCCGACGAGCTGGCCGCGGCGGGCGACCTGGTCAAGGGCAAGGCCGACGGGCTGCCGGTGGCCCTCGTGCGCGGGCTGGCGCACGTACTGGGCGAGGGGTCCTCGGCCGCCGACCTCGTACGCCTCCCGGCCGACGACATGTTCCGGCTGGGCACCTCGGAGGCCGTACGGGAGGCCGTGACCCAGCGCCGCACCGTACGGGCCTTCACCTCCGAGCCGGTGGACCCGGGCGCGGTCCGGCGGGCGGTGGCGGCCGCCGTGACGGCCCCTGCCCCCCACCACACGACGCCGTGGCGCTTCGTGCTGCTGGAGTCCGAGGCGGCGCGCCTGGAACTGCTCGACGCGATGCGGGACGCGTGGATCCGGGACCTGCGGCGCGACGGCAGGTCCGAGGAGTCCGTGGCGAAGCGGATCCGGCGGGGCGACGTCCTGCGGGCCGCGCCGTACCTGGTGGTCCCGTGCATGGTCACCGACGGCATGCACGACTACGGGCACGCGCGGCGGGACGCGGCGGAGCGGGAGATGTTCGTGGTCGCCATGGGCGCGGGCGTGCAGAACTTCCTGGTCGCGCTGGCCGGGGAGCGGCTGGGGTCGGCGTGGGTGTCCTCGACGATGTTCTGCCGGGACGTGGTGCGCAAGGTGCTGGGGCTGCCGGAGGAATGGGACCCGATGGGCGCGGTGGCCGTGGGCCACGCGGCGGCCGCTCCGGCGCAGCGGGCGGGGCGGACGGCGGAGGACTTCATCGAGGTGCGCTGACCCGCCGGTGCGGGGCGGGGACGTGCTCCCGGGCACCGGCGGGGCGGTGTCGGGGTGACGCCGGGGTGCTGCCGGGGTGACGCCGGGGGCGGGGCGTTTCAGAGACGGCCTATGTCGTTCCGCGGCATGCGGGGGGCCCGGCGGGGTGGGATCGCGGCGGTTCCGGCCAGGAGGATGAGACGGGCGGCGCGGTGGCGCTGGCCCGCGTACGGGGCGAGGAGTTCCAGCATCGCGGCGTCGTCGGCGTCGCGGTCCCCGGCGAGGGCGTAACCGACGATGCCGGGCAGGTGCAGATCTCCGGTGGTGAGGGCGTCGGCGGCGCCGTTGCTGCGCTGAAGGGTCTCGGCGGAGGTCCACGGGCCGATGCCGGGGACGGCCTCGAGCCGTGCGGCGGCGGCCGTGAGCTCCATGCCGGTGGCCTCTTCCAGGCGGGCGGCGACCCGGGCGGCGCGGACGATCGTGGCGGAGCGCTTGGCGTCCACGCCGGCCTTGTGCCAGTCCCAGGAAGGGATCATCGCCCAGGTCCGGGGATCGGGCATGACGTAGAGGCCGGTCTGGGCCTGGGGCCGGGACTGGCTGCGGCCGGCGGCGGGCCCCGGGGCGGGGCCGGGGGCCGGCTCGCCGTACTGGCGGACCAGGCGGCGCCAGCCGCGGTAGGCCTCGTCGCTGGTCACCTTCTGTTCCAGGATCACCGGGATCAAGGACTCCAGGACCAGGCCGGTACGGGTCAGGCGCAGACCCGGGCGGCGGCGGTGGCTGGCGTGCAGGAGCCGGTGACGGGGTACGAAGGCGGCCGGGTCGTCGGCGGAACCGAGCAGTTCGGGGAGGCGGTCGAGGACCCAGTCGGCGCCGGGGCCCCAGGCGTCGGCGATCACCTCGCGGCCGCCGCCCTGGAGTGCGACGCGGAGGGTGGCGGGACCGGCCGGGGTCCGGGTGGCGCGCCAGACCGCGCCCGGGGTGGCGCGGAAGGTGGGGTCGGCGGGGCCGCGCTTGAGGGGGCCGAGGGTGAGGCCCAGGTCCACCGGGCCGGGTGGGGACCAGGTCCGGGTGGTGGGGGCGGCGGCGTCCCCGCGGAGGTGGCGGCGGGCGGGGGGCCGGACGGAGCCGGGTCCCTGGCCGGGGGTGGCGTCACGGCCTTGGGCCAAGCCTTGGGCGAAGCCTGGGCCGGTGCCCTGGGCGGTTCCCTGGTCGGAGCCCTGGACGGCGCCTTGGCCGGAGCCCCGGTCGGAGCCCTGGCCGGAGCCCTGGCCGGAGCCCTGGCCGGAGCCCTGGTTGCTGCCGGGGACCGTGGCGGTACCGCGGCCGGGGCCCGTGCCGACGTCTTGGCCGGGGGCGGGGGCTGGGTCGGGCGCCTGGGCGGGGCGTGTTTCGGGGGGCGGGGAGGATTCGGAGGCCGGGACCGGGGGCTGTTCGGGGGCCGCGGGCACGTGGGTGCGGCCGCCGCGGATCGCGGTGCGGGTGAGGGGGTCGAAGGGGCCGGCCATTCCTCGAGCGTAGCCCTGCGGGGCTCGCCCCCTGCCCACCCTTCCCCCGTTCCCCGGGCCGGCCCGGACCCGTAGGGCCCGGGCTGCGCCCGAGGAACCTGGGGCTCCGCCCCAGACCCCGCGCCTCAAACGCCGGCGGGGCTGGATGTGTCCTGCGGACCCGTACGAGCCCAGCGCCGGGCACATCCAGCCCCGCCGGCGTTTGAGGCGCAGGGGGTCCGGGGGCCGGCCCCCGGCAGCGGACCCGCGCGCAACACACGGCGCGGCACACCATCAAGCCCCGCCGGCGATTGAGGCGACCGGGAAGGGGCCGGACCTCCGCGGCGGGGCGGGCACGGGTCGGCTGGCTACGGGCGGCCCTGGAGTCTGGCCGACGTGGTGCGGGTGGGGGGGAGCTGGCCGTACAGGAGGCGGCCCGGGCATTCCGTGGCGAAGCCGTCGCGGTGGCCCGAGATGACGTTCATCGACACGTTCGACCCCTTCGGGTAGCGGTTGCCGCCGCCCGACTTCAGGGTGGTCTTCGCCCGCGGGTCACGGCCGAAGAGGCCGAGCTTCCAGGCGGTGAGGCGGGCCACCGCGTCGACCGACGCCCTCGGCGGGGACGTGTTGGTGAACGAGCCGATCACCGCGACGCCCATGCTGTCCGTGTTGAACCCCATGGTGTGCGCGCCGAGCACCGGTTTGGCGACTCCGCCCGCCCGGCCCTCGTAGACCGTGCCGCACTTGTCGACGGCGAAGTTGTAGCCGATGTCCCGCCAGCCGCTGCTGACCACGTGGTAGCGGTACAGGCTGCGCAGCACCGCCGGGGCGTCCCTGCAGGCGTAGTTGTTGCCGGAGGCGGTGTGGTGGACGAAGGCGGCCTTGACCGTCCTCGTGTAGACGAAGCCGCTCTCGCGCAGGCTCTCGTCGGCGCCCCAGCCCTTGCGGGTGACGATCCGCGGGCGCGGGCCGATGTAGGGGGCGGCGGCGAGCGCGCTGTCGGCGAGGACGGCGTCGGCGGTGGAGTCGGCCTTGTCGAGGGCGGAGATCTCGCTGGCGCCGAGCGGAGCCATGGGGACGTTGGCGGAGGAGGACTCCGTCATCGGCATGGTCATTCCGGGGAGGAGCGTCAGCTCGGGCTTGTCGTCGCCGTCGCCGTCGCCCAGGGAGGGCGAGCCGTTCTTCCCGTCCGTCTGCTCCGGGCCCGTGGCCCCGGGGTCGACGAGTTCGATCCGCAGGCCCGACGGGAGCTTGCCGGTGATCTCGCGGGTGCCCGTCTCCGCCTGGACGCGGACCTCGACACCGTCGGACGCGCCGACCCAGAGCGGGGCGGTGCTGCCGCGCACGCGGCGGGAGCCGCGTTCGGCCGCGTCGGGGTCGGCGGCGTGTTCGCCGTTGTGGGTTTCGACGTCCTGCCAGTCGGACCAGGTCGCGGTGGCCGCGGACCGGGTACGGACCTGGACGCGGCCGTTGAGCTCGGTGGTCACGTCGTCCCAGACGACGCCGACGAGCGAGAAGGTCTTGACGTCACGCGCGGCCAGGCCCTGCGTCTGGGGCAGGCGGGGCGAGGTGCTCATGCCGGGGACTCCGGGGCTGCGGTCCGCCGCGGGTCCCAGGGGGACGAGTGGCAGCGACTGGGTGGACCCGGCGGGGGTCACGGGGGCGGTCTCTGCCAGGGCCGTAGTGGGGAGCGCGAGCGGCAGGGCCAGTGCGGCAGCCGTCGCGACGCCGATCGAGGAAGCAAGGAATCCACGCATGGAAAGGATGCTGGGGAATCCGGGCGGCGACCGCCATCCGAGAACTGACACACCGTCTGGCCGACGCGCCGGTACCCCTCCTCCGTACGGGGGACCGCGCTGCCGCCGTACGGCGCAGGGGCGCGGGCGGTCCCGCGTAGGCTCGGGGACGTGAACGCCACTGACCGCACCCCTGCCGACCTGCTGCGATCCGCGCTCGCCGCCGATCCCGGCCGTCCGCTCGTCACCTTCTACGACGACGCGACGGGCGAGCGCGTCGAATTGTCCGTCGCCACCTTCGCCAATTGGGTGGCCAAGACCGCCAATCTGCTCCAGGGGGACCTGGGCGCCGAGCCGGGCGACCGGCTCGCCCTGCTGCTTCCCGCGCACTGGCAGAGCGCCGTGTGGCTGCTCGCCTGCGCCTCGGTCGGGGTCGTGGCCGAGGTGGGCGGGGATCCGGCCGGAGCCGACCTCGTGGTGAGCGGTCCCGACACGCTGGAGGAGGCCTCCGCGTGCTCCGGCGAGCGGATCGCGCTCGCGCTGCGGCCGCTGGGCGGGCGGTTCCCGCAGGCGCCCGCCGGGTTCGCGGACTACGCCGTGGAGGTGCCGGGGCAGGGCGACCGGTTCGCGCCCTTCCAGCCGGTGGACGCGGACGGCCCCGGCCTGGTGGTCGGCGGCGAGGAGCTCTCGTACGGGGGGATCTGCGAGCGGGCCCGCGAGGACGCGGCGAAGCTCGGCCTCGGCGAGGGCTCGCGCGTGCTGTCCGGGCTCGGCTACGACAGCTGGGAGGGACTGTCCGCGGGGCTCTACGCGGCCCTGGTGTCCGGGGGCTCCGTGGTGCTGTGCCGCAACCTCGGCCGGCTGTCGGCCAAGGGGCTGGCGCAGCGGAGCGAGAGCGAGCGCGTCACCCACACCGTCACCGGCACCGCCGGCTAGCCCCGCCGCCCGGAACCCGGCGTCCGGCCCCGGCGTCCGGCCCCGCCGCCGGGTTCCGGGCCGGTTCGGGCCGGGTTCCGCCGTCACCCACTCCGACCAACGGCACCTTCGGTCGATTTGTCACCCGTTCGGCTCTTTACAGGGCCCTGCCCCCGGGCCGGTCCGGCCACCCGGGGGCAGGATCGGCAGAGGCCGTGCTCACGCGTACGGCCTGCGGAAACGCGTGAGGGGACGGTACGCGAGTGAGGGACAGCGCGGGCATACCGGGCGGCACCGGGGCGGCCGGAGGCACTCAGCAGCCTCCGAGCGGCCGTCGGCGCCGGCTGCTGCGCTGGGCCGGGCTCGGTGCGGCCCTGCTGGTCCTCGGCGGGACGGCCGCGGGCTGGTGGGTCTACACCAAGCTCGAGGGGAACATCACCGAGGACACCTCCGCCGCCGCCGAGCTGCGCCGCTACGACCGGGAGCGGCCGGCCCACCTGGCGGGCGGCGCGCAGAACATCCTGCTGATCGGCTCGGACTCCCGCTCCGGCAAGGCCAACTCGCGCTACGGGCGGGACAAGGGCACCCAGCGTTCGGACACCACGATCCTGCTGCACCTGCCGGCGGACCGGAAGAGCGCGACGGCGGTGTCGGTGCCTCGGGACCTGATGGCGCGGATACCGGCCTGTCTGCAGGCGGACGGGAGCCGCACCCAGGAGCAGCTCGCCCAGTTCAACTGGGCCTTCGAATGGGGCGGGGCCGCCTGCACGATCCGTACGGTCGAGGCGCTGACCGGGATCCGGATCGATCACCACATGGTCGTGGACTTCGGCGGGTTCACGCGGATGGTCGACGCCATCGGCGGCGTCGAGGTCTGCCTGAAGCGGCCCGTGGACGACGCGGAGGCGAGGCTGAAGCTGCCGGCCGGGCGCCAGGTGCTCCAGGGCGAGCAGGCGCTGGGCTTCGTACGGGCCCGCTACAGCCTGGGCAACGGCAGCGACACCGACCGCATGGAGCGCCAGCAGCTCTTCCTCGGCTCGCTCGTGAAGAAGGTGCAGAGCAACGGGGTGCTGCTGAACCCCGGGAAGCTGTACCCGCTGCTGGACGCGGCGACCTCTTCGGTGACCACGGACCCGGGGCTGGCCTCGCTGCGGGGGCTGTACGAACTGGTCCGGGGCGTCAGGGACATACCGACCGACCAGATCAAGTTCCTCACGGTGCCGCGGCGGCCGTACGGGGCGAACCCGAACCGGGACGAGCTGCAGGAACCGGACGCGACCCAGTTGTTCCAGCGGCTGCGTGCCGACAAGCCGCTGACGATCGCCCCGCCCGAGCCCTCCCCGGCGTCCACGCCCGGCGCCGCGCCCCGCGACGAGCAGGCGGCGCGGGACGGAGCGGGCGCCGGGAGGGCCGAGACCGGGGGAACCACCGGGGCCCCCACGCCCGTCCCTACCTTTACGGGGACCACGGCGGGCGTGGCCGATTGCCGGTAAAGCAATACCAAAAGCCGGTGATCCAACCGAGCTTGTTGGGGAGATTGCCCCGTTGTAAGGGCGTGGAATTCATCACCAGCATGGTTTGCGGCGAATCTGTCCGGATAAGGTGAGCGATCCGGCGCCCGGCCAGCACAGAGGCCGCGCGCCAGCAGCCGGATCGTTGACCGGGCGCCCGGGGGAGGCGCGTCGCGAAGCACCGACGGAGGATTCGAGCAAACCGTGGATGCGCAAAGCCGTGGACGGGCCGACGAGATCGACCCCGCAGACCAGTGGGTCCTCAACCCCCGAACAGGCAACTACGAACTGCGACTGGAGCAATCCGCTCCGCAAGCACCTCCGTCCCAGCGGCACGTGCCCTCCCCCGCTTCCCGCAGGGCTCCCCGGCCCGCGCCCGCGTCCCCGGCCGTCCCCGGTCCGCGCCGTCCCGGCGGGACGCCGCCCGGCGAGGCCGGCCGCCGCGGCGGGGGCCCGCGCCCGGGCGGC